>NZ_NQYT01000033.1:0-65535 GCF_009192935.1 Xanthomonas sp. LMG 12461 | reverse complement strand
CGCCGGCCGTCGCGCCGGCCGCGGTCGCCGACACCGACAGCGAGTTCGCCAGCAATGCCGCCAACCCGGACAACTGGGGCGGCATCGGCCGCGACTTCGGCCTGACCCGGCACAGCCCGCTGGCCGAGATCAACCGCGACAACGTCAAGAATCTGAAGATGTCGTGGGAGATGAAGACCGACGCCACCCGCGGCCATGAAGGCCAGCCGCTGGTGGTGGGCGGCACCATGTACATGGTCAGCGCCTATCCGAACAACGTGTTCGCGATCGACCTGTCGCAGGAAGACAACGGCAAGGTGCTGTGGAAGTACACCCCGCAGCAGGACGAGCGCGCGGTGGCGGTGGCCTGCTGCGATACGGTCAACCGCGGTGCGTCCTACGCCGACGGCAAGGTGGTGTTCGGCAGCCTCAGCGGCGACGTGATCGCGCTCGATGCCAAGACCGGCAAGGAAGTGTGGAAGCAGAAGCTCGCCTATCCCGAGAAGGGCGAGACCATCACCATGGCCCCGATCATCGCCGACGGCAAGGTCGTGGCCGGCATCAGCGGCAACGAGTTCGGCGTGCGCGGGCGCGTCGCCGCGTACGCGCTGGCCGACGGCAAGCAGGCCTGGTCCTGCGAAGCCACCGGCACCGACAAGGACATCTGCCTCGGCCCGGACTTCAACAAGGCCAATCCGCAGCACGGCCAACTCGGCGACCTCGGCCAGAAGACCTACCCCGACGAAGGCTGGAAGCGCGGCGGCGGCGCGGCCTGGGGCTGGTACAGCTACGACCCGAAACTCAAGCTGGTCTACTACGGCACCGGCAATCCCGGCCTGTGGAGCCCGTCGTACCGCTGCGGCAAGACCACGCAGAAGGAATGCGACACCGGCGAGTACGACAACAAGTGGTCGATGACCCTGTTCGCGCGCAAGATCGACACCGGCGAGGCGGTGTGGGGCTACCAGAAGACCCCGTTCGACCAGTGGGACTACGACGGCATCAACGAGCCGATCCTGGTCGACCTGACCATCGACGGCAAGCAGGTGCCGTCGGTGGTGCAGTTCGACCGCAACGGGTTTGCCTACGTGCTCGACCGCCGCGACGGCACGCTGCTGCGCGCCAACAAGTTCGTGCCGGCCAACTGGGCCGAGCGCATCGACATGAAGACCGGGCGCCCGGTCAAGGTCGCGGCGCATTCGCCGCTGGAACGCGGCCGCAAGGTCGAGGCGTTCCCGTCGGCGATGGGTGGCAAGGACCAGCAGCCGTGCTCGGTGGATCCGGCCAATTCGGCGGTGTTCTTCTGCGGCACCAACAACTGGCACATGGAGCTCGACCCGCAGGAGCGCGGCAACACCATGATGGGCCTGCCGTACGTGTTCGCCAACGTGCTGATGAAGCCCAACGAGCCGGGCGCACTGGGCATCGTCAAGGCGTTCGACGTGGTCGAAGGCAAGTCCAAGTGGGAGATCAAGGAGAAGTTCCCGGTGTGGAGCGGCACCCTGGTCACCGACGGCGGGCTGGTGTTCTACGGCACGCTGGACGGCTGGTTCCGCGCCGTGGACAAGGACACCGGCAAGAAACTGTGGGAGACCAAGCTGCCCTCCGGCGTCATCGGCAATCCGATCGCCTACAAGGCCAACGGCCACCAGTACGTGGCGGTGTTCTCGGGTATCGGCGGCTGGATCGGCCTGCCGGTCGCCGCCGGCCTGGATCCGGGCGATCCGTACGGCGCGCTGGGTGCCGCGGGCCTGGCCTTCAGCAACGGCTTCGACAAGATCCCGTTGGGCGGCATGGTGCACACCTTCCGCATCGACGGCGCCGGCAAGACCGTCACGCCCACCACGACCGCCACTGCGGCCGCCGGTGGCGGCAGCGCGGCGGTCGCCGGTGGCGGCAGCGCGGCGGTCGCCGCCAAGACGGTGCGATGAGCCGGCGGCGCCGCGTCCAGGGTGCGAGCGGGTGCCGGATGGCACCCGCCTCGCGGCGCCTGCCTGCGGGCGCGCGCGCCGTGTTGCTGTTGTGCAGCCTCGGACTCGTCGCCGCGGGCTGTACGCGCGAGCCGTCGTCCGCGACGGCTCGCGCTCCTGCTGCCCCGCCCGCCGTTGCGGCACCGGCATCCGCCGCGCCCGCCACGACGCTGCCGGCCGATGCGCCGGTGCTGCGGGTCTGTGCCGATCCCGGCAACATGCCGTTGTCCGATCGTGCAGGCGAGGGCTTCCAGAACAAGATCGCCCAGGTGGTGGCCGCGGAGATGGGCCGGCGCCTGGAGTACGAGTGGCGCAGCTACTACCAGCGCGGCCTGGCGCGCAGCACGATCAACGCCGGGCGGTGCGACGTGCTGATGGACATGAACAGCGATTTTGAAATGGGCCTGCCCACGCGCCCGTTGTATCGCTCCACCTATGTGCTGGTCACCCGCAAGGGCCTGGACCTGCGTCCTGCCTCGCTGGACGATCCTGCGCTGAAAAAGCTCAAGGTCGGCGTGTTCCAGAGCTCGCCGGCGCGGCAGGCGCTGTTCGACCATGGCG
Organism: Xanthomonas sp. LMG 12461; assembly: GCF_009192935.1. NCBI lineage: Bacteria > Pseudomonadati > Pseudomonadota > Gammaproteobacteria > Lysobacterales > Lysobacteraceae > Xanthomonas > Xanthomonas sp. LMG 12461. Next base: position 63,025 of record NZ_NQYT01000033.1, on the reverse strand, counting down.
TGCAGGGTGAAGTGCAGTACCTGTTCTACGATTCGGCGAGTGCGCCGCAGGAACATCCCGGCAAGCTCGCCGAGCAGGTCGCCGCCGGCAAGCTCGATGCCGCCGAATCCTGGGGACCGGTGGCCGGCTACTACGCCGCGCGCGGCGGCCTCGGCGTGGTGCCGCTGAACGTCATCGACAACGAGGTGCTGGAATATTCGATGGCGTGGGCGGTGTCGCGCAAGAACGCGGCACTGCGCGATGCGCTGAACGCGGCGATGCAGCGCAGCGCCGGCAAGATCGGCGCGATCCTGCGCGAGTATCACGTGCCGCTGGTGGACTGCGCCGATTGCATCGTCGCCGGCGATCTGCGCTCGCACGGCTCCTACGCGGTGCCCGACGACCAGGACGATACGCCGAGCGCGCAGGCCTCGTCGGACATGCTGGCGCAATTGCAGTTGCGCATCGCCGGCGGTGCCGATCCGAACGAGGAACTGGCGCATGCGCTGGACGCCGGCGATGGCGTGCGCGTGGCCTGGCTGCTGCGGCATGGCGCCAGCGCCGACAAGCCCAACCTGCTCGGCGAGCCGCCGCTGCAGCAGGCGATCCGCAACCAGGCGCCGCTGCTGGTCGGCGAGCTGTTGGCCGCGGGCGCCAAGGTCGAAAACCGCGACAGCAATGGCTGGACGCCGTTGATGAAGGCGGCCTGGTCCAACGACGGCAAGAGCGCCGCGCAATTGCTGGCGCATGGCGCCAAGGTCGAGGCGGTGTCCGCCGACGGCTGGACGCCGTTGGACCTGGCCATCTCCTACGCCGACGCCGACCTGGTACAGGCATTGCTCACCGCGGGTGCCAGCGTGCGCCGTGCCAATCCGGCCGGCTTCACCCCGGTGATGTTCGCGGTGGCGCGCAACGACCCGAAGATCCTCGATCTGCTGCTCAAGCGCGGTGCCGAAGCCGACCGTGCCAACCGCGCCGGCGTCACGCCGTTGATGCTGGCCGCCGCTGCCGGCCGCGAGGACAGCGCCCGGCGCCTGCTCGCCGCCGGCGCCAGCGCCGATGCGCGCGACGCCGACGGCAAGACCCCGGCGGCGCTGGCCCAGCAACGCGGCAATGCCGAACTCGCCCACCTGCTGACGGAGGCCCAGCACCGACGCACGCAATGACCGCTTTCCGCCGTTCCGTACACGCCGCTCGCGCGGCCTGCTCCTCCCATCGTGCACTCCGCAAAGGTTCTGCTCCCATGCGCTCTGCTTCCGTCCGTCGTCGTGCCGTCTCCGTGCTGTTGCCCGTGTCCCTGTTCGCCTCGCTCCTGTTGCTGGCCGCCTGCGGCAAGCAGGAGACGCCCGCCGCGCCAGCGGCCACACCCGAGCCGGCTGCGGCGCCGGCGCCTGCACCGGCCTCTGCGCCGGCGGCGACCGCGCCCGTCGCTGCTGCTCCTGCCGCCGCACCGGCCCCCGCTGCGGCGGTGACGCCGATTCCGAAGGGACCGCCGGTCAAGGTCACCCCGGAGTTGGTCGCCGAAGGCAAGGCGCTGTTCAACTCCGCCGGCTGCACCGCCTGTCACGGCGGCACCGGTGGCGGCGGCATGTGTCCGCCGCTGACCAACGACATCTGGGTGTACGGCAGCGACGACGACACCTTGCGTACGCTGATCACCGAAGGGACGGCCGGCATGACCGCGCATGGCAAGACCCGGATCGGCCACGAGAAGGTGGTCGGGCAGATGCCGCCGTTCGGTCCCGTGCTCAAGCCGGGCGATACCGAGAAGCTGCTGGCCTTCATCCATTCCATCAACAAGACCGCAGGCGCCACGCAATGAGGAAAGCGTTGCGCCTGTCCGCCGTCGTCGCGCTGTCGCTGTTCGCTGCTGCGTGCCAGCGCACCGCCGAGCCGACGGCGGGGGCCGATGCGGCGGCGGCGCCTGCGGCCGCGACCGCGGCGCTGGCCTACGTGCCGAACCAGCGCAGCGGCACCATCTCGGTGATCGACACCGGCAGCGACCAGGTGGTGCGCACGCTGTCGGCGCAGGGCCAGCTCGGCAAGCGCCTGCAGCAGGTGGTGCCGGGGCCGCCCGGGCATCTGTACGTCATCGACGCGCAGGGCCATCGCCTGCTGGACCTGGATACCGTGCAGGACCGGGTGCTGCGCAGCGTCGACATCGGCGAGAACGCCGAAGGCGTCGCCGCATCGCCGGACGGCCGCCAGCTGGCGGTGTGCGTGGAGGGGCAGAACCAGGTGATGCTGATCGACCCGGCCAGCTTCACCATCGGCGCGCACATCGCCACTCGCGGGCAGGCGCCGGAACACTGCGTCTACACGCCGGATGGCGCGCTGCTGCTGACCAGCAACGAAGGCTCCAACGACCTGGACGTGATCGACCTGAAGGCCGGCGCGTCCACCGGCGTCATCGCCACCAGCGGGCATCCGCGCGGCATGGCGTTCGCGCCGGACGGCAAGACGGCGTACGTGGCGCAGGAAGCGGCCAATGTGGTCGACGTGATCGACCTGGCGGCGCGCACGCGCGTGGCCAGCATTCCGGCCGGGCAGCGTACCGCCGGCATCGCCATCGCCCGCGACGGCAGCCGCGTGTACGCGTCCAATGGCGCCGGCACGGTCAGCGTGATCGATCCGGCCGCGCGCCGTGCGTTGGCGGAGATCCCGGTGGGGCAGCGGCCCTGGAACCCGGCGCTGAGCCCGGACGGCAAAAAGTTGTACGTGGCCAATGGCCGTTCCAACAGCGTTAGTGTCATCGACACGGCGGCGATGAAGGAGATCAAGCAGATCGCGGTGGGCGAGATGCCATGGGGTGTGATCGTGGCGCAGTGAGGTGAGGCGAGCGGCGCTCTCGGGCGCCGCGACGGGAGGCGGGGAGAGCCGGAATGAAGACGCGAGCCGCGGTCGCCTGGGCGGCGAACCAGCCGCTGGCCATCGAGGAAGTGGATCTGCAGCCGCCCAAGGCCGGCGAGGTGCTGGTGCGCATGGTCGCCAGCGGCATCTGCCACGGCGACGACATCGCCCTGTCCGGTGCCGATGCCGATACGGCATTCCCGGTGATCCTGGGCCAGGAAGGCGCCGGCGTGGTCGAAGAGGTCGGCGTCGGCGTCACCAGCGTGCGCCCGGGCGATCACGTGATCCCGCTGTACATGCCCGAATGCGGCGTGTGCAAGTACTGCCGTTCCAACCGCACCAACCTGTGCCAGGCGATCCGAAGCACCCAGGACCGCGGGCTGATGCCCGACGGCAGCAGCCGCTTCTCGCTGCATGGACGCCCGCTGCTGCACTACATGGGCACCAGCACCTTCGCCGAGTACACCGTGCTGCCGGAAATCGCGGTGGCCAGGATCCATCCGGACGCGCCGCTGGACAAGGCCTGCCTGCTCGGCTGCACGGTCACCACCGGCATCGGCGCCGTGCTCAACACCGCGCGGGTGCGTCCGGGCGAGAGCGTGGCGGTGTTCGGACTCGGCGGCATCGGCCTGTCGGTGGTGCAGGGCGCGGTGATGGCGCGCGCCGAGCGCATCATCGTGGTCGACATCAACCGCGACAAGTTCCCGCTGGCGCGCGCGCTGGGCGCCACCGACTGCCTGGATCCGAAGGATTTCGGCGCGCCGGTGCAACAGGTCATCGTCGACCTCACCGACGGCGGCGCCGACCACAGTTTCGCCTGCGTCGGCGACGTGCGCGCGATGCGCGCGGCGCTGGAGTGCTGCCACAAGGGCTGGGGCGAAAGCATCATCCTCGGCGTGGCGCCGAGCGCGCAGGAGATCAGCACGCGGCCGCTGCAACTGGTCACCGGCCGCGCCTGGCGCGGCAGCGCGTTCGGCGGGGTCAAGGGCCGCAGCGAGCTGCCGGCCTATGCCGAGCGCTACCTGGCCGGGGATATCCGCATCGACGAACTCATCAGCGAAACCCTGCCGCTGGACCACATCAACCGCGGCTTCGAGGCGATGCGCGCCGGCCGCGGCATCAAATCGATCGTTCTCTACTGAGCCCTCAAGGAACCGGCATGACCCACACCCCAGGACCGCATACTCCGCCGCCGAGCCTGCTCGCGCTGGCCGTCGCCACCGCCATCGGCCTGCTCGCCGCACCGGCGCACGCGCAGACCACGGTCAATGCCGACGATGCGCAGATCACCGCGCTGGACCGGGTCGAGGTCACCGCCACGCCGATCCCCGGCACGCTGATCGATGCCGACCTGCTGCCGTACACGGTGCAGACCGCCAATGCCGACGACATCGCACGCAGCCAGGCCGGCAACCTCACCGACTTCCTGCTGCGCGAAATGAACGGCGTGGACACCAACGAGGTGCAGGGCAGCCCGTTTCAGACCGACCTGACCTTCCGCGGTTTCCGTGCCTCGGCCTTGCCGGGCGCCTCGCAGGGCGTGTCGGTGTACCTGGACGGTGTGCGCATGAACGAGCCGTTCGCCGACATCGTCAGCTGGGACATGATGCCGGAGGCGGCGATCCGCAGCGTCGCGCTGATGCCGGGCTCCAACCCGCTGTTCGGTCCCAACACGCTGGGTGGCGCGCTGGCCTTCACCACCCAGTCCGGCCTGACCGCGCCGGGCCTGCGCGCCGACCTGTCGGTGGGCAGCGGCGCGCGCAAGCGCCTGGATGCGTCCTACGGCTACGCCGGTGCCGACGGCCTGCATGCCTTCGTCGCGGCTACCGGTTTCGACGAGAACGGCTGGCGCGACGCCTCCGCCGGCCGCCTGGGGACCGTGTTCGGCAAGTTCGGGCGGCAGGGCGAGCGCACCGACTGGGACGTGTCGCTGCTGCACGGGCGCAGCCGCCTGGTCGGCAATGGCCTGCTGCCGAGCTATCGCTACACCGACGAGGGCACCGAGCCGGGGCTGTACGAAGCCGACCGCGCCGCGGTCTACACCTCGCCGGACCTGACCCGCAACCGCAACACGCTGCTCACCGGACAGTTCGACCATCGCTTCGACGAGCGCACCGCACTGCATCTGCTCGCCTACTACCGCCAGGGGCGGCGCGACACCGTCAACGGCGACATCAACGACGACTACGAAGAGTTCGTCGACGATTGCGCCGACGGCTACGCCGCCGACGGCACGCCGCTGGACGCCGGCTGCACGGTGTCGCGCGCCGATGCCGACGCGCTGCACAGCGGCGTGCTCAACACCACGCAGATGCGCCAGCACGCCGAGGGCGTGGCACTGAACCTCAGCCACCAGGCCGGCGCGCACGCGCTGAGCATCGGCGCCACCTACGACCGCAACCGCGTGCGCTACCGGCAGTACGAGCAGGAGGCGTTCGTGCAGGACGATCGCTCGGTGGTCGCCGATCCGGACGAGGATCGGGAGTTCTTCTCCGGCGTCGACGGGCGCAGCAGCACCCTGGGCCTGTTCGCCGCCGATACCTGGGAGCTGAGCGAGGCCACCCACCTCAATGCCGCGCTGCGCTGGAACCGCGTCGCCGTCGCCAACACCCTGTCCACCGCCGACGACGGCGTGCTGCCGCGCGAGCGCTTCGTGTTCGCCAAGGCCAATCCCTCGCTGGGCATCACCCAGCGCCTGGGCGACGGCTTCACCGCGTTCGCCTCGGCCTCGCAGAACAGCCGCGCGCCGACCGCGATCGAACTCGGCTGCGCCGACCCGGAACAGCCGTGCCGGTTGCCGACCGGGCTGCAGGCCGACCCGCGCCTGGAGCAGATCGTCTCGCGCACCTACGAGCTCGGCCTGCGCTGGAACCCGACGCCGGCGCAGACGCTGAACGCCTCGCTGTACCGCGCCGACAACCGCGACGACATCCTGTTCCTGCGCGCACCCAATTCCCAGCAGGGCTATTTCGACAACGTCGACCGCACCCGCTATCAGGGCGCCGACCTCAGCTACCGCGGCAGCCACGGCGCGCTGCGCTGGTTCGCCGGCTACAGCTACCTGGACGCCACCTACCGCAGCGCCGGCGAACTGCTCTCCGGCGAGCGCACGGTGACCTTGCGGCCGGGCACGCGCATCGCCGGCCTGCCGCGCAACACGCTGAAGCTGGGCGTGGACTGGCAGGCGCTGGCGCAGCTGACGCTGGGGGCCGACTTGCGCGCGGTGTCGCGGCGCGTGGCCAGCGGCAACGAGGACGGCCTGGTCGAAGACCCCGAGGAAGGCGAGGCGCCGGCACGCCACGACCTGTCCACCGGCGGCTATGCCTTGCTCGACCTGCACGGCACCTGGGAACTCGCCGAAGGCCTGTCGTTGTACCTGCGGGTCAACAACGTGTTCGACCGCCGCTACGAGACGTATGCGGCGATCGCCGAGGACCTGTTCCCGGGCGGCGCCCTGGCGCGCCCGCAGGACGCTGCGGTCGAGGACGGCCCCTCGCGCTTCGTCGCCCCCGGCGCCCCGCGGCAATACCAGGTCGGTTTGCGCTGGCGCTTCTAGCGGGCGGTTTGCGGTTCGTGTGGTGGCACCGCTCGGCGCGTGCCATCCGCCGTGTCCAAGACGGCTGCACGCCAGTCGGCGCGGGCGACTGGCGCGGCTGACGTCGCTCCTGCCTGGGTCAGCGCCTGCTCATCGGCGCAGGGCTTCCTGCAGGAGCGGCGTCAGCCGCGACCTCGGACGGAACCTATCCGGCTCCGTCCGCAGTCGGGACTGAAGTCCCTTCCACAGTGTGCGATCTCAGCGACCCGCAAGCTGTTGTCGTAAAAACGGTTGTCGTGGAGCGGCTTCAGCCGCGACATCGAAGCCCGGCGTCCTCCAGCCGCCTCAACGGTTGGGACGCGAATACCTCACAGTACTCACGCCGCTACCGAATGGCAGGACCCGACAGGCGAGGCTTCATTCGCGACGCGCAACAACTCCATTGAATCGCGATGCCGCCACCACTCAAGCCGTCGCCAACCCGTGCTTGCGCAGCTTGCGATACAAGGTATTGCGGCTGATGCCCAGCGCATCGGCGGTGCGGCTGACGTTCCAGCGGTGACGCTCGAGCTGCTGTTGCAGCACGCTGCGCTCGGCACTGTCCAGGGCGACACGGCCGGGCATGCCGTCGCCGGCATGCGCGTCGTCGCCGAGCAGGCACGGGCCGCTGTCGGCGTCGACGATTTCCTGCGGCAGGTTGGGGATGCGGATGACGCCATCGGCGCACAGCACCGCCGCGGTACGCAGTACGTTGCGCAGCTGCCGCAGGTTGCCGGGCCAGGCATAGCTGAGCAGCTTGTGCAGGGCGTCCTCGCTGATGCGCACCGTCTGCTCGCCGCTTTCCTCGCGCAGCAGGGTGCGGATCAGTTCGGCCTTGTCGCTGCGCTCGCGCAGCGGCGGCAGGTGCAGCACCACGCCGTTGAGGCGGTAGTACAGGTCTTCGCGGAAGCCGCCGCTGCCGACCATCTGCGCCAGGTCGCGGTGGCTGGCGCTGATCACGTGCAGTTCCAGCGGTACGGCGCGGTCGCTGCCCAGCGGGGTCACGCTCTGTTCCTCCAGTACCCGCAGCAGGCGCGTCTGCAGCGGCAGCGGCATGTCGCCGATCTCGTCCAGGAACAGGGTGCCGCCGCTGGCCTGCAACAGCTTGCCGTGGCGTCCTTCGCGCGCGGCATCGGTGAAGGCGCCGCGCGCATAGCCGAACAGCTCGCTCTCGATCAGCGCTTCCGGGATCGCCGCACAGTTCACCGCCACGAACGGGCGGTCGGCCCAGGGCGAGCTGCGGTGCACCGCCTTGGCGAACTCTTCCTTGCCGGTGCCGGTGGCGCCGCACAGCAGGATCGACACGCGGTGCTTGGCCAGCTTCAGCGCATTGTCCAGGTTGTGCAGCATGCGCGGATCGGAACCGACATGATCGTTGGCGCGCGCGGCCTGGCCGTCCTCGCCCGCGGCGCGCGTTCGGCCGGCAGCGCTGCGCGCACGCGGCGGCTGCGCCAGGGCGAAGAAGCGGCGGCCGTGGCAGGCGCAACGGATCGACCACAACGTGCTGGCGTCTTTGCGCGCGCGCTGCTCCAGCGTGTCGAAATCCAGCTGCATCACCTGGGCGATGTCGCGCCCGACCAGTGGCGAACGGTCGGGCTTGCCGAGCTGTTCCAGCGTGGCCTCGTTGACCGCCAGCACGCGGCCGTCGCCGCCGACCGCGATCAGCGCCTCGTGCAGCAGGCCGGCGAACTCGGGGCGGCTGTGGAAGCGCAGGATCCACGCATGCCGGTACTGCTCCAGGAAGTACGCGCGGGCGATCTGCGCCGCCGACATGCGCACCAGCGCGCCGGTATGGCGCTGCACCAGCTTGGTATCGCGTGCGTCGGGCGTGGAGGCGTCCAGCACCGCCAGCAGATGGCCTTGCGGGTCCAGGATCGGCGCGCCGCTGCAGGACAACGGCAGGTGCCGCTCCAGGTAGTGTTCGCCGCGGTGCACGCTCAGCGCACTGCCCTCCACCGCACAGGTGCCGATGCCGTTGGTGCCCTGGTAGCGTTCGGCCCAACTGGCGCCACAGAACAGCCCGGTCTCGCGGAACGCACGCAGCAGCGCCGGATCCTGCACGCTGTGCAGGACCGTGGCCTCGGTGTCGGCGAACACCACCGCGTAGCTGCCGCCGGCGATCTGTTCGTAGAGATTTTCCATCTCCACCTTGGCAATGCGCAGCAGCGCCTCCAGCCGCTGCTGGCGCTCGCGCAACTCACCGTCGTCATGGACCATCGGCGAGGGGTGGGTGTCCGGGGCCAGGCCGTACTCGTCGAGGCAGCGCCGCCACGAGCGTGCCAGCGCCGGCGGCAAGGACTCGATCTGGCGGAAATGGCGCATGCGCGCCAGCGGCGCGCAGTCGGCCTCGGTGGCGGATGGTGCGACGACCTTGGCTTGCGCGAGGCTGGCGACAGTCGACTCGGACATGGGCGCGCTCTCGTCCCCCCCAGGGGCCCTTGCGCAAGTGACGCACAAACCAGGCCTGGGCTCAACCCGCAGTGCAGCAAAGCGATGGCGTCGCCCGCCGTCGATCCCCCGGTCGCGCTGGGATCCTCCGTCCATCATGACTGTCGGTGGGCGTGCAGGACACGCCGCGCCCCGGCAGCGCCCTGTCGTAGTGCATCCGCATCCACCGTCGCGCGGTGGGAACGGCGACTTGGCGAATCGAATCGAGTGCCGCACCGCACCGCCCGCTACGCAGACGGCGCGCTGCGCGCTGCCGCATGCGCCCGGCCGAAGTCGGGTTATGCCAGTGCCGGGCCGTTGCGGCTCGGCGCGTCCCGCTCGCGCGCCAATTCCTGCTGTTGCGCGAGTTGCCGTTCGCGGTCGATCGCCTGGTTCGCGGCCTGCAGTCGCTGGTCGGACTGCTCCACCGGAGTGGCGAGCGCCACTTGCACATCCACGCTGGCGCGCTTTTGCGCCGGGTCGCGCTGTTCACCTTCGACCACCACCAGATGGCCCTTCTCGGTGAGCGCCACGCGATCGGCCCGTTCCAGTGCGTTCGACGCCAGCGGCGCGTTGCCGGGGCCGCCATTGTCCCGGCAAGCGGCCAACGCAGCGCGGCTCAGGCGTTCGCTGGCCGCATCGTACGGTTTGCCCAGATCCTGGTCGATCCTTCTGACGCCCTCGCGGATCTGCTCGAGCAGCGCATGATTCCGGTGGCTGGCGTCGTTCGGGTCGGGCGCCGACGCCGGAGCGCGATCCGGCGCAGGCGTTTGCGGTTGCTGCTGCTCGCTGCGTTCGCGCAACTGCGCCGGGGTCGGTACGTGCAGCAGCGTTTCGCTCTTGCCGTCCTTGCGCAGTTGAAGATCCACGCTCTGATCGGCATTGCCGACGCGCTTGACCTCGTCGCGCTGCACCGCGCTCCACTTGCCGCCGACGAAGGCGGTACCGTGACCGTTCCCATCGAAGACGACCACATCGTTGTCCGCGCCGAACAGGCTCGACGACTGCGCGACCGTCTTGCCGTTCCGGCCTTTGAGGTTGTAGCCGAACGCACTGTCCTGGTCGAGGGCGCCGATCAGTTTTGGCGACTGGCCGTTCTGCAGGAACAGGGTCTTGGTCGCGTTGTACTGATGCAGCGCATCCGCGTGGGCGGTATCGCCCTTCAGGTCGACCGGGCTGCGCAATGGGTCGGCGGAGACCGCCGCAAAAGCATCATGCAGGGGATTCCCGGGCTGCGCCGCACGGAGCTTGTTGAACACCTCGGTACCTGCGAGCGCGTGGTGGACGCCGCTCTCGATGTAGTCGGGCACCACCTCGCCTTTCTTGTTGGTCTTGTTCGGCAGCAGCGCGTCGACCTTGTTCACCACGTCCTCGACGCTGCCGAGGCTGCCGTCGTTGATGCCCTTGAGGATCTTCGGATACTGACTCTTGCCGGCCTGGTTCTCCAGCTTCATCAGCACGGTGGCGTACTTGGCCTGGTCGTCCAGGCTCGCGTTCTTGTACAACTCCGTCTGGCGCAATTGGTGCAGCGCGCCGCCAGGGTCCTTCTTGCCGTCGCCTTCGCGCATCAGATGGTCGATCTGCGTGCGGTCGCGATCGTGTACGAATTGCACGCCTGCATCGGAGGCCAGGAAGGTATTGAGGTTCTTGAGCACGGTTGCATCGGGTGCGCGGCCGTTGTCCGCGCGGATGGCATCGCCATTGCGCTGCAGATCGGAGATCGTCTGTGTTCTTTGGTTTTCCGACAGCGCCAGACTCGGAGTCTGCCGGGCGGCCCATGTCTGGTAGGCATCCACCAGCGTCGGGACGACGTCCGGATGTGCGCCCAGGTCGGTCTGCAGCGTGCCGATGCTGAAGCCGCTGTTGGCCACCGGCTTGAGCGTGTTGCCCTCGACCGATCCGGCGAACGACAGGTGATAGGCCACATTCTTGGGACCCAGGCTGCCTTCCGAGGCCACGCCGATGGCGAAGTAGCCCAAGGTCTTGAGTTGCGCGTCGGTGAGTTGCGGCGTTGCCGCGGTGGGGGCGGTGTTTGGATCGGACATGTCGCTGTTCCCCGATGGTGTGTCGTCCCTGTAGACGCTCGCGTTAGCCTCTGCCTTCTCCGCAGAGCTTGAGGTTGGTGCGTGCGGCGCGGATCACGCGGAGGTAATCGTCGACGAGGGCGGGCGTCATGCCCTCGCTGATGGCGTCGTCGCTGCGCTTGGCATCGTCCTGGTAGGGCGCCAGCGTCTGCCGGCATCCGGCATCGTCGCCGAGTTTATGCTGGGTCAGCGCGTAGTCGTTGCGGATGGCGCCGGCGTCGCTGAAGCTGAGGGCCGCCACGCAGTCGCGATAGAGCGGCGCGAGCGCCGCTTCGGCACCCGCATAGTCCTTGCGATCGTAGGATGCCTGGAAGGCCTTGCGCGTTCGCTGCATGACTTCAGGCGTGCAGGTCGCAGCCTGTTTCAGATAGTCGCCTGCGAAGCTGCCGTTGCCGCCGCAGTACTCCCGGCACGCGCTCTCGGCGCCGGCCGTGGCGGACACCGCCACGCCGTCTGCCTTGGATGCGAACTGCAGCGTGCAGGTGCCGTCGTCGACCGTGGCCTGGGTTCCGTGCAGCGTGCCGCTGAAGCTGCAACCGGCATCGACATTCTGCGTTTCGAGGGTGAAGCGTGCATCGGGCTGCACGGTCAGCTGGCCCCAGCCGGGCTGGGTGGCATAGTGGCCGGGGGGCACTTGCGCGGCCGCCGCATCGTGCGTCGCAGCAGGCGCCGTCGGGCCGTTCGCGGCAGGCGCGGGGGCGGTCGGGGGCACGGAGGGAGTCGCGCTCGCGGGTGCCTGGGCGGCGTTGCCGCAGGCGCACAGGGTCGCCGCGCAGCACAGGGAGAGCAGCAGTCCACGCGGGATCGGTGCGGCGGCCAGGATCCTGGCGGTCCAGCGAGGCGCGGTGTCCATCCGATCATTCCATCGACGCGGGCGGCCGAGTCTAGCCCCGCCCGGATCGGCGCCGCAAGCCTGGATGCCGCGTCGCAATCGGTCGTGGAACGGCGGCCCGCCGGGTAAGCGTCCGGCAAGCGCGATGGCCAGGTGTCGACGCTGCCGTTCCGCCGGTAGTGCCCCAGCCTTACAACGCGTAACCGAACTGCTGCTTGAACTGGTCGTTGAATTCGTCGAAGTCGAAGCGCTGGTTCTGCGTGCCCGGGTGCTCGACCTTCAGGGCGCCCATCAGGTTGCCCATGCGGCCGATGGTCAGCCAGTCGCAGCCGCGCTGGATGCCGAAGATCAGGCCGGCGCGGAAGGCGTCGCCGCAGCCGGTGGGGTCGACCACGCGGCGCTCGTGCGCCGGCGGGATGTCGTAGGTCTTCTCGGGGGTGTGGACCAGGGCGCCCTTGGGGCCCTGGGTGGTGATGTAGGCCTGCACGCGCGAGACGATGTCCTTCTCGTTCCAGCCGGTGCGCTCCTGCAGCAGGTTGGACTCGTAGTCGTTGACCACCACGTAGTCGGCCTGCTCGATGAACTGGCGCAGCTCCGGGCCGTTGAACAGCGGCATGGCCTGGCCGGGGTCGAAGATGAACGGCACGCCGCCGGCGCTGAACTCCTCGGCGTTCTGGATCATGCCCTCGCGCCCGTCCGGGCCGACCAGGCCCAGGGTCACGCCCGGCACGTCCTTCACGTGATTCTCGTAGCTGCGCATCATCGCGCCCGGATGGAACGCGGTGATCTGGTTGTTGTCGTGGTCGGTGGTGATGAACGCCTGCGGGGTGAACAGCTCCTCGATCACCTTGACCCGCGACAGGTCGATGCCCAGCGCCTGGAAATGCTCGCGGTACGGGCCGAAGTCCTGGCCCACGGTGCCCATCGGGATCGGGTGGCCGCCCAGCAGGTGCAGGTTGTAGGCGATGTTGCCGGCGCAGCCGCCGAACTCGCGGCGCATCCGCGGCACCAGGAACGACACGTTCAGGATGTGCACCTTGTCCGGCAGGATGTGGTTCTTGAACTGGTCCGGGAACACCATGATGGTGTCGTAAGCGAGAGAACCACAGATCAGTGCAGACATCGGGCAGGCCTTGGCGGAGGAATGAGCCCGCATTCAGGCGGGCGAGGGGCGGGGTCGCCGCGGCGCAAAGGGTAACGGCTGCGGCCCGGCAGGGCCAGAACCACGATCCATCGCGGTCCCGCCGATACCACGCAACGCGTGGTTTTAGCGAGAATTTTCCTTGCCCGCACCCAGGCGGGTTGCTAGGCTAGCGGACTTCGTTTTCTGCCCATTTTTTCGCCATTCTGGCGACGGCGCGCGCCCCAGGACCCAATCCCCCGATGTTCAAGAAACTCCGCGGCATGTTCTCCAACGACCTGTCCATCGATCTGGGCACGGCCAACACCCTCATCTACGTGCGTGGCCAGGGCATCGTGCTGAACGAACCGTCGGTGGTCGCGGTGCGCCAGGACCGGGCGATCGGCGGCACCCGCTCGGTCGCTGCGGTCGGCGCCGAGGCCAAGCAGATGCTCGGCCGTACGCCGGGCCACATCACCACCATCCGCCCGATGAAGGACGGCGTCATCGCCGACTTCACCTACACCGAGGCGATGCTGAAGCATTTCATCAAGAAGGTGCACAAGTCGCGCTTCCTGCGCCCCAGCCCGCGCGTGCTGGTGTGCGTGCCGGCCGGCTCCACCCAGGTGGAGCGCCGCGCGATCAAGGAATCGGCCGAGGAGGCCGGCGCCCGCGACGTGTACCTGATCGAGGAACCGATGGCCGCGGCGATCGGCGCCGGCATGCCGGTCACCGAGGCGCGCGGCTCGATGGTCATCGACATCGGCGGCGGCACCACCGAGGTCGCGGTCATTTCGCTGAACGGCATCGTCTATTCGCAGTCGGTGCGCATCGGCGGCGACCGCTTCGACGAGTCGATCACCAACTACGTGCGCCGCAACCACGGCATGCTGATCGGCGAGGCCACGGCCGAGCGGATCAAGCTGGAGATCGGCTGCGCCTATCCGCAGGCGGTGGTGCAGGAGATGGAGATCTCCGGCCGCAACCTCGCCGAGGGCGTGCCGAAGATGATCAAGATCAACTCCAACGAAGTGCTGGAAGCGCTGCACGAGCCGCTGTCGGGCATCGTCTCGGCGGTCAAGCTGGCGCTGGAGCAGACCCCGCCGGAACTGTGCGCCGATGTCGCCGAGCGCGGCATCGTGCTGACCGGCGGCGGTGCGTTGCTGCGCGACCTGGACCGGCTGATCTCCGAGGAAACCGGCCTGCACGTGCAGGTCGCCGACGATCCGCTGACCTGCGTGGCCCGCGGCGGCGGCCGTGCGCTGGAACTGGTGGACATGCACGGCAACGAGTTCTTCGCGCCGGAGTGATGGTGAGGCTGGGAATCGGGAATGGGGAATGGGGAATCGAATGCCCCATCCGCACCGATGCCCCAGTGCCCGCGTTCACCGCCGTATCCGCGCCCCGGCCCGATCGCGCCGGGAGCGCGCCGTTGCTTTCCGATTCCCCACTCCCGATTCCCCATTCCCGGCTTTAACCCGTGCCTCCTTACGCCGGTCCTCCCGTCACCGCCCGCCCCGGCGAATCCGCCAGCACGCCGCGCCTGCTGGCCTACCTGGCGTTGGCGCTGGTGCTGATCGTGCTCGACGCGCAGGCCGACTGGCTGGCCCGCCTGCGCAGCCAGGCCACGGTGCTGGTGCAGCCGATCTGGGCGCTGGCCGGCCTGCCAGGACGGCTGGGGTCGCAGGTGCAGGAGAACGCGGCCAGCCACGCGCAGCTGGTCAAGGAAAACCGCGCGTTGCGCAACGAACTGCTGATCGCCAAGGCGCGCCTGACCCGGCTGCAGACCGCGGCGCTGGACAACGCGCAGCTGCGCGAACTGCTGGGCGTGGCCGAGCGCCGCGGCCTGGACGTGCAACTGGCGCCGATCCTGGACATCGACCTGGACCCGACCCGGCAGCGCCTGGTGCTCGATGCCGGCAGCCGCGACGGCGTGCACGTCGGCCAGGCGGTGATCGACGCCGGCGGCCTGATGGGCCAGGTGATCGCGGTGACCCCGCTGCACTCCACCGTGCTGCTGCTGACCGACCCCGACCACGCGGTGCCGGTGACGGTGGCGCGCAACGGCGTGCGCCTGATCGTCTACGGCCGCGGCGGCAGCCTGGAACTGCGCGACATCCCGCTCAGCGCCGGGGTCGAGGTGGGCGACGAGATCGTCACTTCCGGCCTGGGCGGCCGCTTCCCGGCCGGCTTCCCGGTCGGCACCATCTCCGCCCTGCGCCCGGACGACACCCACGCCTTCCTGGTCGGCGAGCTGAAGCCGGCGGCGAAGCTGGACCGCGGGCGGGATGTGTTGTTGCTGAAGAGCAGGGAGTGGGGAATCGGGAATCGGGAATTGGCGACGCCTGCCGCAGCGGCAGCGGCAGCGGAAGGAGCTTCGCCCGTGGCTGGAGCCGCACAAAGCGGTGACGCCAAGCCGGCGCAGGGCGTGACGCAAGCCCCCGCAACCGGCGCCGCCGCCTCGACATCGCCGAACGCGCACCCGTCCGGCAACGCGGCCACCCCACCGCCGACCAAGCCGGCACGCGCGACATCCGGTTCCCGATTCCCGAATCCCGATTCCCGCCCGGCTCCAAAGGAGACGGGCCAATGAGCCGCCTGCGCAGCAAAGGCTGGGTGCTCCCGGTCAGCGTGATCGTGGCGCTGTTGCTGGGATTGATGCCGTTGCCGCTGGTGGTGCAGCCGCTGCGGCCGTACTGGCTGGCGCTGGTGGTGGCGTACTGGGTGATCGAGACGCCGGACAAGGTCGGGCTGGGCTTCGCCTTCGCGGTCGGGGTGCTCGCCGATCTGCTGTACGGCGGGGTGCTGGGCGAGCAGGCGCTGCGCCTGGTGATCCTGAGCTTCATCCTGCAGCGCTTCCGTGCGCGCATCCGCTTCTTCCCGATGTCGCAGCAGGCGCTGGCGATCGGCGGCCTGCTGGTCAACGACCGCATCGTCGCCGCGGCGGTGCACCTGGCCGTCGGCGAGCCGACCCTGCCGTGGAACTACTGGTGGGCGCCGCTGCTGGGCATGGCGCTGTGGCCGCCGCTGTTCGTGCTGCTGGACGCGCTGCGGCTGGGCCGGCGGAGCAAGTAGCATGGCCCTGCATCCGCGCCGCGCGCAGAAGAACCCGCACGCCGAGGCCGAGCAGTTCCGGCGCCGTGCCGCGCTGGGCTTCCTGTGCGTGCTGCTGGCGCTGCTGGGCCTGGGCGCCTGGTACTTCAAGCTGCAGGTGCTGGACCACGACATCTACGCCACCCGCTCGGACGCCAACCGCATCAAGCCACGGCCGGTGGTGCCCGGACGCGGCATGATCTACGACCGCAACGGCCGCCTGCTGGCCGAGAACGTGCCCGCGTTCCGGCTCGACGTGACCCCGGACAAGGTCGCCGACATGGACGCGCTGCTGGCCGAGCTGGGCAAGGTCATCGCGCTGTCGCCGGAAGACATCGAGCGTTTCCAGGCCGCGCGCAAGGCCAGCCGCAGCTTTCGTCCGATCACCCTGAAGCTGCGTGTCAGCGAAGAGGAGCGGGCGCGCTTCGCGGTGGACCGCTGGCGCTTCCCGGGCGTGGAGCTGGAACCCTACCTGACCCGGCACTACCCCTACGGCGACCTGTTCGCGCACATCATCGGCTACGTCGGCCGCATCGACGAGAAGGACCTGGAGACGCTGGGCGAGGGCAACGCGGCGCTGACCCACATCGGCAAGTCCGGGCTGGAGCGCTATTACGAGGAGCAACTGCGCGGCAAGGTCGGCTACGAGCAGGTCGAGACCAACGTGCAGGGCCGCGCGATCCGCACCGTCGGCCGGGTGCCGGCGCAGTCCGGCGCCGACCTGCGCCTGTCCATCGACGCCGACCTGCAGCGCGCCATGGTCGCCGCGTTCGGCGACTACCAGGGCTCGGCCATCGCCATCGATCCGCGCACCGGCGAGATCCTGGCGATGGTCAGCCTGCCGTCCTACGACCCCAACCTGTTCGTCAACGGCATTTCCCACGCCGATTTCCAGGCGCTCAACAGCGACCCGTCGCGGCCGCAGTTCAACCGCCTGGTGCTGGGTGGCGTGGCGCCCGGCTCCACCATCAAGCCGTTCATGGGCCTGGCCGGCCTGGACAGCGGCACCCGCCGCCCGGAGGACAAGATCCTCTCCACCGGCATGTTCTACCTGCCCGGGGTCAGCCGCGGCTGGGGCGACTCGCACCGCGGCGGCCACGGCTGGACCGACCTGCGCAAGTCGATCGCGCAGTCGGTGAACACCTACTATTACAAGCTGGCCATCGACATGGGCATCACCAAGGTCGACCAGTACATGACCCGCTACGGCTTCGGCGTGCCCACCGGCATCGACCTGGTCGGCGAGACCGGCGGCATCGTGCCCTCGCCGGCGTACAAGGCCAAGAGCCGCAAGGAAGCCTGGTACCCCGGCGACACGGTCAACATCGCCATCGGCCAGGGCGACTGGAAGGTGACCCCGCTGCAACTGGTGCGCGGCGTCGCCGGCCTCGCCGACGGGCAACTGCGCACGCCGCACCTGGTGATGGCCACGCGCCAGGCCTTCGATCAGCCCTGGGCGCCGGTGCAGCCGGGCCCGAGCAAGCCGATCAGCGACAATCCCAGCAACCTGCAGGCGGTGCGCGAAGGCATGATGGACACCATGCGCCCGGGCGGCAGCGGCTATGCCATCACCGTCGGCGCGCCCTACCAGATGGCCGGCAAGACCGGCACCGCGCAGGTGGTCAGCCGCAAGGGACTGGCGGCGGTCGATCCGCGCAGCCTGCCGATGCACCTGCGCCACCGTTCGCTGTTCGAGGGCTTCGCGCCGGCGGAGCGGCCGACCATCGCCCTGGCGATCGCGGTGGAAGGCGGCGGCTACGGCGCCAGCACCGCTGCACCGATCGCGCGCAAGATCTTCGATGCCTGGCTGCTCGGCCGGCTGCCGCCCGGCGTGGAGCCGCTGGACAGCCTGCGCGGCGCCACCGCCTTCGGCAGCCACCTGTACTACGCCGAGGATCCCGGCTCGCGCGCCGCCGCCGATGCGGTCGCCCTGGCCGCCGGCGAACGCCCGGTGCTGATCGGCCAGGCCGAGGTGGATGCGGCGGTGGTACCGCTGCAGTCCGCAGCGCCGGCGATCCCCGACGAGATTCCGGACGAGCGATGAAGGATTTCCTGCGCTGGCTGGTCGAGATCGGCGGCCGCTTCACCCGTACCCTGGACTGGCCGCTGTGCCTGGCGCTGGGCGCGCTGATGGCGATGGGGCTGGCGGTGCTCAAGAGCGCCGGTGGCATGCACCTGGTGATGGCGCAGGGCGCGCGGTTCGCCATCGGTGCGGCGGCGATGTGGAGCCTGTCGCGGGTGTCGGCGCTGCGCCTGCGCGCCTGGACCCCGCTGATCTACGCGCTGTCGATGCTGCCGCTGCTGGCGGTGTTCGTGCTGGGCACCGGCAAGTACGGGCGGCAGTGGCTGGACCTGAAGGTGTTCTACCTGCAGCCGGCCGAGCTGTTGAAGATCAGCATGCCGATGATGGTGGCCTGGTACCTGCACCGCATGCCGCTGCCGCCGCGCATTCCGACCGTGCTGGTCAGCGCGGTCATCATCGGCATTCCCACCGCCTTGATCATGCTGCAGCCGGACTTCGGAACCGGCGTGCTGATCGCCGCCAGCGGCGGCTTCGTGCTGCTGCTGGCCGGCCTGCCGTGGTGGTGGGTGGGCATCGCCGTCGGCGGCGTCGCCGCGGCCGCGCCGGTGGCCTGGCTCTGGCTGCTGCGGCCCTACCAGAAGGACCGCATCATGATGTTCCTCAACCCGGAGAACGACGCGCTCGGCGCCGGCTGGAACATCATCCAGTCCAAGATCGCGATCGGTTCCGGCGGCCTGCACGGCAAGGGCTGGGGCATGGGCTCGCAGTCGCACCTGAACTTCATTCCCGAGCAGACCACCGACTTCGCGTTCTCCGTGCTCAGCGAGGAGTTCGGCTGGATCGGCGTGGCCACGGTGATGACCCTGTACCTGATCGTGATCGGGCGCTGCCTGTGGATCGCCTCGCAGGCGCGCGACACCTTCTCGCGGCTGCTGGCCGGCGCCACCGGCCTGGCGTTCTTCGTCTACGTGCTGGTCAACGGCGGCATGATCTCCGGGCTGCTGCCGGTGGTCGGCGTGCCGATGCCGCTGATGAGCTACGGCGGCACCTCGGCGGTGTCGCTGCTGGCCGGGCTGGGCCTGGTGATGGCGGTGAAGGCGCACCGTCCGGTGCACGGCTACTGAACCAGCGCACGGCGTTCCAGGCGCGCTGGCTTAACCGCAACCTTGCAGGCAGGTGACGGCATTATTGCGGCGCATGTCGTGCATCCGCACAATGCGCGTCGATGCCACGTGACGCGCGCCGCTCCCCCCGGCCCACAGGTGTGCAGGAACTTCCGGGTAGGCAGGTGCGACCCCGCGCATCCATCCCAGCCCACATCGCCGAGGCATCCTCCGCAGCGCATCCGCCGATCCGGGCTCCGGCCCAGCCGTCTGCGTCGTCCGCCGCTGCCTCGTCGTTCCCGTGGTTGTCCAGAGGCTCGGCGTTGGCCGGGATGGATGCGTGTCGATGAAATTCCTGCGCGTGTTGCTGTTGACGAGCGTGGTGCTGGGCCTGAGCGGCTATGCACTGCTGCGCTATTACTTTCCGCCGGGGGCGCTGCACGCCCGTGGCTACGGGCGCACGACCCTGGTGCATCCGCAGGGGGCGCCGCAGGGCCTGGTGATCCTGCTGGCCAGCGGCAGCCCGGCGCAGCGGCAGGACGCCGCGCGGCGCATCGCCGCCAGCGGCGCGCTGGTCGCGGTGGTCGACGGCCAGCGCTATCTGAAGCACTTGCGCCGTGGCGGCCACGGCTGCGACAAGGCCTGGCACGACGCCGAACGGCTGAGCCGGCGGCTGCAGCGGCAGTTGCACGGCGACAGCTACTACCTGCCGGTGCTGGCCGGCACCGGCACCGCCGCGACCCTGGCCGCGCGCATCGTCGGCGCGGCGCCCTCCGCGACCCTGGGAGGCGCGATCGGCGTGGCGCCGGCACCCACCGAGGTCTGTGCCGGCACCGCCGCCGCGACCGCTGCGCAGGGCTTTGTCGACACCGTGGCCGCGCCGGCCGATGGCGGCGTGGATGCCGCGCTGGCCGCGCGGGTCGCCGCGCATCTGCATGCGCGCGGCCGTGGCGGCGCGCTGGACGATCTGCCGCTGACCGAGCTGCCCTCGGCGACCCCGGGCGCACCGCTGGCCATCGTGCTGTCCGGCGACGGCGGCTGGCGCGACATCGACAAGGGCATGGCCGAAGCGCTGCAGCGCCGCGGCATCGCCGTGGTCGGCTGGGACAGTCTGCGCTACTTCTGGCGGGCCAAGCCGCCGGCGCGGGCCAGCGCCGACCTGAGCCGGGTCATCGCCTACTACCAGCAGCGCTGGCGTCCGCAGAAGATCCTGCTGGTCGGCTATTCCTTCGGCGCCACCACCCTGCCGTTCATGGTCAACCGGCTGCCGCCGGCGCAGCGCGAGCAGGTCGGCCTGGTCGCGTTGCTGGGCCTGGAACACAAGGCCGATTTCCAGATCCGCGTGCGCGGCTGGCTCAACCTCGGCGACGACGACGACGCACTGCCGGTGCAGCCGGAACTGGCGCGCATTCCCGCGGCGCAGTTGCTGTGCGTGTACGGCGACAAGGAAAAAGATACGCTCTGCCCGCAATTGCGCGCGCGCGGAGCGGAGGTGGTGGTGTTGCACGGTGGTCACCATTTCGATCAACACCCGGCCGGGCTGGCGACGATCGTCGACGACCGCTGGCAGCAATTGTCCGCCGACGTGCGCCTGCCGGTCGCCGAGCTGCCGGAGCCGCGTCCTGCGGCCGCCGCGGCGTCGCCCGCCGCCACGCTGCCGCCGTCGCACGCCGCGCTCCGGCAATGAGCAAGCCTGTGCGCGTCGCGCTGGTGTCCGGCGGCGTCCTCGCCGCCGCTGCGTTCGTCAGCGCTGCCGCGACCGGCGATTCCCGCCACGTGGTCGAACCGCACTTGCCGCCGGTGTGTATGGCGCTGGACGCCACCCTGCAGGCGCAGCAGCGCCGCTTCACCGACGCGCAGGAGCGCAGCGCGCCGGACACTGCGCGCATCCAGGCCGCGCTCGACCGCTGCGCCGCCGGCGCGCACGGCGCGGTGCTGCTGCGCGCCGGCAGCGGCAACGCCTTCCTCAGCGGACCGTTGACGATACGCAGCGACACCACGCTGGCGATCGACAGCGGCGTGACCCTGTTCGCCTCGCGTCGGCCCGCCGACTACCAGGTGCCCGGCCGCAACGCCTGCGGCCAGGCCGCGGCCCGCAGCGGCGGCTGCCGCGCGCTGATCGCCCTGCAGGGGCGCAGCCTGGGGGTGATGGGCGTGCGCGACGGCGCCGGCCACCAGGGCACTATCGACGGCCGCGGCGACCTGCCGATGCTCGGCGGCAGCGACAGCTGGTGGCAGTTCGCGCGCAGCGCCAAGGCCGCCGGCCAGACCCAGAACGCGCCCGACCTGATCCGCGCGCAGGACGTCGCCGATCTGCAGCTCTACCACGTCAACCTGGTCAATGCGCCGTACTTCCACGTCTTCGTGCACAGCGGCGACGGCGTCACCGTGTGGGGTGTGCGGGTCAGGGCGCCGGCCAACAGCCCCAACACCGACGGCCTGGATCTGGACAGCGTGCGCAATGCGACGCTGGCCGACAACGACGTGATGGCCGGCGACGACGGCATCGCGATCAAGACCAGCGCGGCGCGCTCGGCCGACATCACCGTGCGCGACTCGCGCTTCTACGGCACCCACGGCATCTCCATCGGCAGCGAGGTGATGTACGGCGTCGGCAACGTGCTGGTGGACGGCAATCGCCTGGTCGGCCACGACGCCGACGGCATCGTCGCCACCGACAACAACGGCCTGCGCATCAAGACCGGCCTGGCCAAGGGCGGACCGGTGCGCGACGTGCTCTACCGCAACACCTGCCTGTTCGATGTGGCCAAGCCCCTGGTGATCACACCGCAGTACGGCCACGACCACGGCGGCAGCCGCAGCGGCAGCGTGCCGACCTTCGCCGGGATCGTGGTCGACGGACTGCGCGCGCAGGACACGCCCGCCGGCAAGGGCAGTACGGTGCAGGGCTACAGCGCCGCGACACCGCTCGAGCTGGTGCTGGCGCACGTGGCCGCCGATGTCGCCACGCTGCATGCCAGCAATGCGCGCATCGGCGTGGACCAATCCGACCTGCGCTTGAGCGAGGACAGCAGCGCGGCCTCGACCTATGCGACCACGCTCGCCGGGTCGATTCCAGCCTGCAGCAGCGCGCCGGTGTTCCCGGCCCTGTAGCCCGCGCGCGCAACGCCGGCAGCCACCCGGCGCGCGCCCGCGTGGCGCGAGCGGTCGGTGCCCGCGTCTTGCGGCTTTGATGGCGTGCGCCGCCACGCACTGCAATCGTCCGCACGTGATGCCATCGCCCTGTCACACCGCAGCGTTCCGCCGCCTAGCTGCGGACATCGCGCGCGTTCTTTTGCGCGTGATGCGGCAGCGCGCTTGATCCGGATCAATGCCCGCGCGTCGGCCGGCGCGCACAGTGCACGCGTCCTCCAAGCGAGCCGCGATCATGGCGTTCACTGTTGCAGTCCTGAGGGAAGAACAGGCCGAGGAGCGCCGCGTGGCGATGGTGCCCGCGGTGCTGCCGAAGCTGGCCAAGTTGGGCGCGCAGTTGCGCCTGCAGGCTGGTGCCGGCAGCGGTTCGCGACTGCCGGATGCGGCCTATGCCGGCGCCACCGTGCTCGACGATGCGCAAGAGGTGGTGGCCGGTGCGGACCTGCTGCTGGCCGTGCAGGCGCCATCGCTGCGCACGGTGGCGGCGCTGCGCCCGGGCAGCATGCTGATCGCGATGCTGTACCCGGCCAAGCTGCCGGGCCTGCTGGAGCTGCTGTGCGAACGCCGCATCACCGCCTTCGCGATGGAGACGGTGCCGCGCATCAGCCGCGCGCAGGCGCTGGACGTGCTGTCCAGTCAGGCCGCACTGGCCGGCTACTACGCGCCGCTGCTCGGCGCCGTGCATCTGCCGCGCATCCTGCCGATGATGACCACCGCGGTCGGTTCGCTGCGTGCCGCGCGCGTGCTGGTGATGGGCCTGGGCGTGGCCGGCCTGCAGGCGCTGGCCACCGCGCACCGGCTAGGCGCGATCACCGAAGGCTACGACGTGCGTCCGGAAACCCGCGAGCAGGCGCAGTCGGTCGGCGCGCGCTTCGTCGACACCGGCATCGACGCACGCGGCGAGGGCGGCTATGCGCGCGAACTCAGCGCCGAGGAGCGGGCCAAGGCCGCGGCGGTGCTGACCCAGCACATCCAGCAGGCCGATCTGATCATCACCACCGCCAACGTGCCCGGGCGCACCGCGCCGATCCTGATCGACCGCGAGCAGATCGCCGGCATGAAGCCCGGCGCGGTGATCGTGGATCTCGCCGCCGACAGCGGCGGCAACTGCGAAGGCTGCGTGCCGGGGCAGACCGTGGAGGTCGGACCGGTCACCCTCGTCGCCCCGCGCAACGTGCCTTCGGCGTTGGCCCAGCACGCCAGCGAGCTGTACGCCAAGAACCTGCTGGGGCTGCTCGACCTGCTGGTGCGCGACGGCGCACTGGCGCCGGACTTCGACGATGCGGTGGTCGCCGGCACCGCGCTCACCCATGACGGCCGCCTCTGCCACCCACCGGTGCCGGCCGCCGCGCCCGTTCCCACCAAGGAGTCCTGAGTCATGTCCCTCGATCTGTCGATGAGCTGGCTGATCGCGTTGTACGTGTTCATGCTGGCCGCGTTCACCGGCTACGAAGTGATCGGCAAGGTGCCGTCGATCCTGCACACGCCGCTGATGTCCGGGTCCAACTTCGTCCACGGCATCGTCGTGGTCGGCGCGATGCACGCGCTGTTCAATGCCGACACCGTCGCCGGCCAGGCGATCGGTTTCGTCGGCGTGCTGCTGGGCGCCGGCAATGCCGCCGGCGGCTACGTGGTCACCGACCGCATGCTGGCGATGTTCAAGCCCAGCGCCGCGCCGGCCGCGAAGGAGTAGCGCCATGCTCTCGCTACTGGTGGAATTGAGCGGGTTCGCCGCCGCGTTGCTGTTCATCCTCGGCCTCAAGCGCATGTCCTCGCCGGTGACCGCGCTGCGCGGCATCGTCCTGGCCGGGATCGGCATGCTGGTGGCGGTGGCCGCCGCCTTCGGCTATCTCGCCGACCTGCAGCCCGCGGCGCGTCCGCACGCGCTGACCAACCTGGCCCTGGCGCTGCTGGCGTTGCTGCTGGGCGGTGCCTGGGCCTGGCGCAGCGGCCGCCGTGTCGCGGTGACCGCGATGCCGCAGATGGTGGCGCTTTACAACGGCATGGGCGGCGGCGCCGCCGCGGCGGTGGCCGCGGTCGCGCTGACCGCGCGGCAGCCGCAGCAGGGCGGCCTGCATCTGGCGGTGACCGTGCTCGGTGCGCTGATCGGCGCGATCTCGCTGTCCGGCTCGGTGATCGCCTGGGCCAAGCTCGATGGCCGCATCGACACCGCGTGGCGGTTCAAGGGCCAGAGCGCGTTCAATGCTGCGGTGTTCCTGGCCGCGCTGGTGCTCGGCACGCTGGTGGTCACCGGCACGGGCGGCGCCTGGGCGGCGCCAGCGTTCTTCATTGCCGCGCTGGGCTTCGGCGTGCTGATGACGCTGCCGATCGGCGGCGCCGACATGCCGGTGGTGATCTCGCTGTACAACGCCTTCACCGGCCTGGCGGTGGGCCTGGAAGGCTTCGCCCTGCAGAACCCGGCGCTGATGATCGCCGGCATGGTGGTCGGCTCGGCTGGCACCCTGCTGACCGTGCTGATGGCCAAGGCCATGAACCGCTCGCTGGGCAACGTGTTGTTCAGCAATTTCGGCGACGGCGCCGCGGTCGCGCAGGGCGACGTGCAGGGCCGCATGACCGCGGTCGAGCCGGGCGATGCGGCGACGTCGATGCGCTACGCCTCCAGCGTGATCATCGTGCCCGGTTACGGCCTGGCCGTGGCGCAGGCGCAAGGGCGGCTGTACGAGCTGGTGAAGCTGCTGCAGGCCGCCGGCGTCGACGTGAAGTTCGCCATCCATCCGGTCGCCGGGCGCATGCCCGGGCACATGAACGTGCTGCTGGCCGAAGCTGGGGTGCCCTACGACCTGATCTACGACATGGAGGACATCAACGACAGCTTCGCCAGCACCGACGTGGCGCTGGTGATCGGCGCCAACGACGTGGTCAACCCGGCGGCGCGCACCGACAAGGCGTCGCCGATCTACGGCATGCCGATCCTCAACGCCGACCAGGCGCATCAGGTCTACGTGATCAAGCGCGGCCAGGGCAAGGGCTACGCCGGCGTGGAGAACCTGCTGTTCTACGGCGACAACTGCGACATGGTCTACGGCGACGCCGCCGCGGTGCTCAACCGCATGGTGCAGGCGGTGAAGGAACTGGCCGCCTGACCCAACCGCTTCCCGCGCCGGCGCGAGGCGTCCGGCGCTTTCCGACCTTCCACGAGGACACCACCATGACCTATGCCACCCGCAATCCCTATACCGGCGAATTGCTCGCCAGCTTCCCCGAGGCCACCGATGCGCAGGTGCTGGCCGCGATCGATGCCGCCGACGCCGCGTTCCAGCAATGGAAGCAGGCCCCGTTCGCCGAACGCGCCAGGGTGATGCATGCCGCGGCGCGGCTGCTGCGCGCCAACACCCGCGAGTACGCATGCCTGCTGACGCTGGAGATGGGCAAGCTGATCGGCGAGGCCGAAGCCGAGGTGCGGCTGTCGGCCGACATCTTCGAGTACTACGCGGTCAACGCCGAGCGCTTGCTGGCGCCGGAGCATCTGCCGGTGGCCGATCCGGCCGAGGGCAGGGCGATGGTGGTGCACGAGCCGCTGGGCGTGCTGCTGGCGATCGAGCCGTGGAATTTCCCGTACTACCAGATCGCGCGGATCATCGCCCCGCAACTGTCGGCCGGCAACACCGTGCTGCTCAAGCACGCCTCCAACGTGCCGCAGTGCGCGGCCAAGTTCGAAGCGCTGATGGCCGAAGCCGGGTTGCCGGCCGGGGCCTTCGCCAATCTCTACGCCACCCGCGGCCAGGTGGAAACCATCCTCAACGATCCGCGCGTGCACGGCGTGGCGCTCACCGGGTCGGAAGGCGCCGGCGCCATCGTCGCGGCCCAGGCGGCCAAGGCACTGAAGAAGTCGACCATGGAACTGGGCGGTGCCGACGCCTTCGTGGTGCTGGACGATGCGCCGCTGGAGAAGACGGTGAAGTGGGCGGTGTTCGGCCGCCACTGGAACGGCGGGCAGGTCTGCGTGTCGTCCAAGCGCATGATCGTGGTGCAGGAGGTGTACGAGGAATTCCTGCAGCGCTACCGCGCCGGCGTGGCGGCGCTGCGGGCCGGCGATCCGATGGATCCGGCGACCACCCTGGCGCCGCTGTCTTCGCAAGGCGCCGCCGACGACCTGAAGCGGCAGATCGCCGAGGCGGTCAGGCACGGCGCCACCGCGACCGAGGTCGGGCCGCCGGTGCCGGTGCATGGCGCGTTCGTGCAGCCGACCTTCCTCACCGACGTCGCCCCGGACAACCCGGCCTACCACCAGGAATTCTTCGGCCCGGTGTCGATGCTGTTCCGCGCCCGGGACGAGGACGACGCGGTACGCATCGCCAACGATTCGCCGTTCGGCCTGGGCGGCTCGGTGTTCACCGGCGACGATGCGCGCGGCGTGGCGGTGGCCAGGCGCATCTCCACCGGCATGGTGTTCGTCAACCACCCGACCATGGTCAAGGCCGACCTGCCGTTCGGCGGCGTGCGTCGTTCCGGCTACGGGCGCGAACTGATCGGGCTGGGCATCAAGGAATTCGTCAATCACAAGCTGATCGACGTGGTCGACATCGACGCGCCGTTCTGAGTGGGCGCCATGCGTCAGGCCAGGCCGCCGGGGGCAACCCCGGCGGCTTTTTTGTGCCGTCGCCACGCCCGGGTCGGGGCGCGTGCCCGGTGCATGCCGGCAGGTCATGCTGCGGGCGCACTTGACCTGGGGCAAAGTTCTTTTGTTTCATGGCGTTATTGGTAGAAATTCATCTTGAATCTGTTAGTCTGCCGGCATGATCCGACGCTCGCTGATTTGCCTGCTCACGCTTGGCCTGGTCGCATGCGCGACCCAGCCCAAGGCGCCTCCGTCGCCGCCGCAGGCCAGCGCGCCGCCGCCTGCGCCGCGTCCGGCGCCGCCGGCCGAGGCCGCGCCGGAAGTGGTGCAGGCGCCACCGGTGGACCTGACCCCGGTCCCGTTCGAGGTCGCCCGCGCCAACTTCGTCCGCGACACCGCGGCCAGGTACGGCATGGATCCGGCGCAGATCGAGGCGACCCTGGCGCAGGCCCAGTTCAAGGATGCGATCGTCGCGGCGATGTCGCGCCCGGCCGAGCGGGTCAAGCCGTGGAGCGAGTACCGGCCGATGTTCATCAGCCAGGCGCGCATCGATGGCGGCCGCGCGTTCCTGGCCACGCATCGCGACGAACTGCAGCGGGTGCAGGCGCGCACCGGCGTGCCGGCCGAGGTCATCGTCGCGATCATCGGCGTGGAAACCAGCTACGGCAAGAACGCCGGCTCCTACCGCGTGCTGGATGCGCTGTACACGCTGGCGTTCCGCTATCCGCGCAGCGGCGATCCGGCCAAGCTCGAGCGCGAGGTGCGCCGCGAACTGTTCTTCCGCGATGAGCTCGGCCAACTGTTCGCGCTGGCCCGCGAGGAGAACCTGGACATCACCGGCCTGATCGGCAGCTACGCCGGCGCGATGGGCCTGGGCCAGTTCATGCCGTCCAGCTACCGGCAGTTCGCGGTCGATGGCGACGGCGACGGCAAGCGCAATCTGTTCACCGACTACGACGACGCGTTCTCGTCCATCGCCAACTACTTCGTGAAGAAGGGCGGCTGGGTGCGCGACGGCGTGGTCGCGGTGCCGGCGACGCTGCGCCCGGGCGCCGAGGAATTCAATCCGACCGACTGGACGCCGACCTACACCCTGGCCGACCTGGCCGCGCGCGGCTACACGCCGACCGCGCCGGTGCCGGCAGCCGCTGGCGGCGCCACGCCGATCACGCTCGACGGCAGCGCCGGCAAGCAGTACTGGCTCGGCTTCCAGAACTACTACGCGATCACCCGCTACAACAATTCCAAGATGTACGCGATGGCCGTCTACCAACTGTCCCAGGCCATCGCCGGCAAGGAGTTACCCCCGGCATGAACCCGAACGCGCTGCTCCGGATCGCTCCCGTCGTCGCTGTGCTGGCGCTGGCCGCCTGCAGCAGCGCCCCGAAGAAGACCGCCGGCGGCGCCGGGCCCGGCATCCGGGTCGAGGGCAAGGGGCCGGCGCACGTCGCCACCGGTTGTCCGTCGACCTCGCCCTACGCGCCGGCCAAGGAAGATCCGTCCAAGCGCGGCAACTACACCGCCGGCGGCCTGTATGCGCCCGGCGTGCGCGACAGCACCCCGGACTACGTGCCCAACGTCGCCTGCATTCCCGAGCCGCTGGTCACCGACGAGCCGCGCTCGGCGATCGGCAACCGCTCCCCGTACATGGTGTTGGGCCGCGAGTACGTGGTCATCGACGATCCGCACAGCTACGTCGAGCGCGGCACCGCCTCGTACTACGGCAGCAAGTTTCATGGCCGGCTGACCTCCAACCGCGAGGTCTACGACATGTACGCGTTCACCGCCGCGCACAAGACCCTGCCGCTGCCCAGCTTCGCCCTGGTCACCAACCTGGACAACGGCGAGTCGGTGGTGGTGCGGATCAACGACCGCGGCCCGTTCCACGACGATCGGCTGATCGACCTGAGCTACGCGGCGGCGGTCAAGCTCGGCATCACCGGCAAGGGCACCGGCCGCGTGGAAGTGCGCGGCCTGACCCCGGCCGACAACGGCGACCTGCTGGCACGGCGCACTCCCGGCCGGCGCCCGGCGACGCTGCTGGCCAGCGCGTCCACCGCCACCGCCACACGCGATCCCGCGGCGGTGCGGCGCGCGGCGGACATGGACAAGCTGGTCAAGACCCTGCCGGCGACGTCGGCCGACTCGGCCGGCGGCCGCGTGGCCGCCGCCGCGACCACGCCGGCGCGTGCCGTGCCGGTGGCTGCCGTGGTCGCGCCTACCGCCGCCGCGGCGACCGCCACGGCCGCGGCGCTGCCGGAAGGCGAGCGTTGGCGCTATCGCGTGCAGGACGCGCCGGGCCGGGTCGGCGATGCCGATCGTTTCGACGCCTGGATGAAGTCGCGCGGCGTGCGCGTGGCCACCGGCAAGCCGGCCACGCCCGCGCCCAGCGTGGCCGCGGCGAGCACCCCGGTGCGCGGATCCCGCGGCACCGCGACGACCAGGCCCGTTGCCGCGGCGACCGCCGTCGTGGCCGCCCCGACCGTCGCAGTGGCGACGCCGGCAGCGCCTCCCGCACCGGTCGCCAGCGCCGCCGCGCCGCGCGAGGACGACAGCGCGCGCGGGCCGCTCGGCATCCTGCTGCAGGTGGCCAGCTTCGCCAGCCGCGAGAACGCCAACCGCGCGCTGTCGCAGTTGGCCTCGGCCGGCATCGTCGGCGCCAGCATCAGCGACATCGTCTCCGGTGGCCGCACCCTGTGGCGGCTGCGGGTGGCGGCCGAGGACCATGGGCGCGCCGCGGAACTGGCCACGCGCATCGCCGGTCTCGGTTTCGGCCGGCCGCAGATCGTCAAGGATTGAGGCGGCGTGCCCGCCACGGCGGGCGTTCGGTGCGCCGATGGCTTAACGCCGGTTCGCGCGCGTGCCAGCGCCGCGCCTGCCCGGGCGCCGGCTCGGCCTACAATGTCGCGTTTTCCATCGGCCTTCGGGCCCGCCAGGAGTCGTTTTAGATGAAATTCCGCTTCGCCGTCGCTGCCGTGGCCACGTTCGCCGTCGGCCTGGTTTCCGCGCAGACGCCCGGTCCGGTTCCCGCGCCGCCGGCCGCCGCTGCCGCCGCTCCGGCCACCGTGGCGATCCCGCCCGCGCCCAAGCCGGCCGTCTCCAAGTCCTGGGTGCTGATGGATTACGCCACCGGCCAGGTGCTGGCCGGCGAGAACGAGCACGAACGCGTGGCCCCGGCCAGCATCACTAAGGTGATGACCTCGTACGTGATCGCGGCCGAACTGAAGCTGGGCAAGATCACCCGCGACGACCAGGTCATGCTCAGCGAGCGCGCCTGGCGCGAGGGCGGCGCCGGCACCGACGGCAGCTACAGCGGCTTCCCGGTCAACAAGACCGCGCGCCTGGAAGACATGGAAAAGGGCATGGCGATCCAGTCCGGCAACGACGCGGCGATCGCGCTGGCCGAACACACCGCCGGCAGCGAGGAAGCCTTCGCGTCGCTGATGAACGAGTATGCGAAGAAGATCGGCATGACCGGCTCGCACTTCGTCAACGCCCACGGCCTGTCGGCCGAAGGCCACTACACCACCGCCTACGACCTGGCGCTGCTGGGCCGGGCGATGGTGCGCGACTATCCGGAAACCTACGCGTACAACAAGATCAAGGAATTCCGCGTCGGCGACATCACCCAGCCCAACCGCAACCTGCTGCTGTGGCGCGACCCGAGCGTGGACGGCATCAAGACCGGCCACACCTCCGAAGCCGGCTACTGCCTGCTCAGCTCGGCCAAGCGCGGCGACCAGCGCCTGATCGCGGTGGTGATGGGCGACAGTTCCGAGAAGCAGCGCGCCGAGGACAGCCTGGCACTGCTGAACTGGGGCTTCCGCTTCTTCGAGACCCACAGCCTGTACGAGCCGGGCAAGCAGGTCGCGCAGCAGCGCGTGTGGAAGGGCACCGAGAAGCAGGTGCTGCTGGGCGTGGCGCAGCCGCTGCTGGTCAGCGTGCCGCGCGGCCGCTACAACGAACTGAAGCCGGCGATCGAAGTGCCCAAGACCCTGGAGGCCCCGATCAAGCAGGGCCAGCAGATCGGCACGGTCAAGGTGAGCCTGGACGGCAAGGTGGTGGCGCAGGCCCCGCTGGTGGCGCTGAAGGCGGTCGACGAGGCCGGCTTCTTCAAGCGCCTGTGGGACAGCTTCTGGATGTGGTGGGAATCGGAGTAAGTTCCTCGCGAAAAAGCCGGCTGATGCCGGCTTTTTTGTGATTGGAGCCGTGGCAGGGATGTGTGCTGCCGTTCCTCGTTTTGCGTGGGAGCGGCTTCGGCCGCGACGTCTTACCGGTGTGCGTGCAGTGGGCCGGGTGTTGCAGGAGGCGCACGATGCGCGTCTGCATGGACCTGCGATCATGAGCGACCTCAATGCCGGTTGGCGGAGCAGCGCAGCTGGCATACGAACCTGCCGGAGCAGTGCTGCGCAACGCGAGTGGTCTGTAGCGTATTCGGATCGATATGCCACTTCGCCAAGGATGTGTCGCATGAAGACCTTACCCCCGCCCCCTGTGCCGCAAAAGCTGCGGGAAATGCTCAAGGACTACCCTCAATACTTGGATGAATTGCAGCGAACGCTCAATGATGTGGTTGCCAAGCCTCTCCATGGCACTCCTTTGTTCGAGCAGGCCATATGGAGTCTTGAGGGCGCACTGAGTTCCTTCATCTCAGAAGCGCGTGATGAGCTCAAGGTAGCGCAGTCTTCTAGTGATCCCGAGGCCATCAGGAAAGCCGAGGCAAAGGTTAGCCTGATGCTGCATGCAAGGTTCAGTAATGGTGGTATGTCCGATTTAAATGAGATCTTGGCCTATTTCCAGGCGCACAAGGAGATCTTGTCGTGAGCGGCGAAGATTTTCGATTGAATGCGGCGGAGCATCGCAGGATCTTTGAGGAGAATGTCCTCAGAGATTTTGATGGGAGGTCATCGCTGGAGCGCCCTAACGCGGTCATCTTGGCTGGTCAGCCGGGAGCTGCAAAGGGCTGGCTTGCCAGAGCCGCGCGCGATGAAATGCGCAATGATGTGGTTCTTGTCGACCCGGACGAGCTTCGTGAATTTCATCTGCAAGTCAATGGGTTCCGTAACGCCCACCCCTACACCTGGTCCGGCCTCACCCATCCCGATGCCAGCCAATGGGCCGAGGAATTGCTCAAGGCCTCGGTCGATGGCCGGAAGAATCTCATCTTCGATACCACGCTCAGCAATGGCGAGTGGAGCGCCGGGCTGATCAAGGACTTGCAGGCCCACGGTTATGACGTGGAAGTGCGGGCAATGGCAGCGCACAAGCTGGAGAGCGAGCTTGGCGTGGATCAGCGATTCACGCGGTTGTTGGATCAGCGAGGCCACGGCCGCTACGTACCCGAAGGCGCGCGCGATGCCATCTACGACAAGCTTCCCGCCAGCCTTGAGATCGTGCAGCAGCAGACCACGGCGCCGATCCGTCTGTTCAACCGCGAAGGCGTCGAACTCTACGACAGCCGGTGCGATACGCGCGCAGCGGGCCAGGTGTTGCGGGAGGCGCGCGAGGCGCGCCTGCAGGATCCGGCGGTGACGCGTGGCGTCAATGCCGGTTGGCAGGGGCAGCGCAGCTGGCACGCCGAACTGCCCGAGCAGTTGCCGCACAACGCGAGTAGTCTGTAGCGTATTCCGATCGATATGCCACTTCACCAAGGATGTGTCGCATGAAGACCTTACCTCCGCCTCCCGTACCGCAGAAGTTGCGGGAGATGCTCAAGGACTACCCCCAATACTTGGATGAGTTGCAGGGGGCACTTAATCGATTGGTTGAAAATCCAAAGCAAGGAGTCCCTGTATTTGATCAGGCAATATGGAGGCTTGAGGCCGTACTCACTTCCTTCATATCAGAAGCACGTGATGAACTGAAGGTCGCTGAGTCCGCTGGTGATCCTGAGATAATCCGGAAGGCCGAGGAAAAGGTGAGATTAATGCTGCATGCAAGTCAGCTGCGTCGATTGCATGAGCTTAAAGACTATTTCGACGAAAATAAGGAGAGCGTCGGATGAAATCTCAGGACAACTGTCTGGATGACGAAACGCACAAGAAAATATTTAGACAGGACATTCTCACGCGTGAGCAGTTTCTGGAGGCTACTTCGCAAGATCGACCTAAGGCAATTATCCTCGCGGGACAGCCCGGTGCTGGCAAAGGTGGCCTCGCCGATATGGCCGAGCGTGAACTCGACGGGAATACAGTCAAGGTCGATCCCGATGAGCTCCGTGAATTTCATCCGCAAGTCAATGGTTTCCGTAACGCCCACCCCTACACTTGGTCCGGCCTCACCCATCCCGATGCCAGTCAAGGGTTGCGCCAGTTCGAGGCCGATGCTAGATAAGCTGATCTCGATGCCGCGTTAGACGGCGAAAGGGTGTTTAGTCAAAGGTGCGTCTGTTCAATAGAAAAATCTTCCAAGGATGTGCAGCATGAAGACCTTGCCCTCCAGCCCTCCCGTGCCGCAGAAGCTGCAAGAAATACTTGGGGAATACCCGGAAAAAATTCAGAAACTTCAAAATGTGCTTGATAATTACTGTAAAAATCCAAATCCTCTGATGCCATTTGATGGTGCGGTGTGGATTCTGCAGGACACGCTTGGCTCTTTCATCTTAGAGGCGCGTGAGGAACTCAAAAATGCTAAGGCTGGCGGCGATCCGTTGGTTATAGAAAATGCAAAGAGAAAGGATTTTGCTGTCGGATCTGCCTTGTTTAATATGGGTGGAATGCCTGATTTGCATGCTTACTTTGAGCGGAATGGGGGTGCCTTATGAGTGATGGTCAACTTCCAGGTGGTGAGCATGAAAGGATTTTGGGCGAGGAAATAATTCCTAAGAGCGGATTGTCTGAAAAATCTTCCTTTCAGCATCCGAGGGCTGTCATTTTGGCTGGACAGCCAGGCGCCGGAAAAGGCAGTCTCGCCGAGATGGCTGAGCGTGAACTCGACTGGAATGTAGTCAAGGTCGACCCAGATAAACTGCGAGAATTCCACCCGCAAGTCAGCGACTTTCGCGACGCCCACCCCTACACCTGGTCCGGCTTCACCCATCCCGATGCCAGCCAATGGGCCGAGGAATTGCTCAAGGCTACGGTCGATGGCAAGAAGAACCTGATCTTCGATACCACGCTCAGCAATGGCGAATGGAGCGCCGGGCTGATCAAGGACTTGCAGGCCCGCGGTTATGAGGTGGAGGTGCGGGCGATGGCGGCACATAAACTCGAGAGCGAATTTGGTGTGGACAATCGCTTTTCTAATTCCTTGGATACGCTTGGCCACGGCCGCTACGTACCCGAAGGCGCACGCGATGTCATCTACGACAAGCTGCCCGCCAGCCTTGAGATCGTGCAGCAGCAGACCACGGCGCCGATCCGTTTGTTCAACCGCGAAGGCGTCGAACTCTACGACAGCCGGCACGATACGCGCGCAGCGGGCCAGGTGTTGAGGGAGGCGCGCGAGGCGCGCCTGCAGGATCCGGCGGTGACGCGTGGCGTCAATGCCGGTTGGCAGGGGCAGCGCAGCTGGCACGCCGAACTGCCCGAACAGTTGCCGCACAACGCCAACGTGGCGCCGGGGACGGCCGCGCAGTTGCTCGCCGAGCGCGCGCAGTTGCAGGTCGTGGAAGGCGTGGAGCGGCACGCGGCCGCCGCGCACACGGTGGACTTCAATGTGCGGGTCAAGCCGGTGGCAATACGCGGGATGGGCATACTTGGCGCTGCTGCCACGGTCTACGACGCCGCCGAAACCGGGCGCAGCGTCGGTCAGTTGCAGGCGCAAGGTAATGCCGTCGGCGCGCAGGCGCAGCTGCTGCAGTTCGGCGCACGCAACGTCGGCGGCTGGGCCGGGGGAGCGCTGGGCGCGCAGATCGGCGCGGTGGCGGGCGTGGAGACCGGGCCAGGATTGGTGCTGACCGGGCTGGCGGGTGGCGTGGTCGGCGCCATGGGGGCCAACGAGGCGGTGCAATGGCTGGAGCAGCGCCGCATCAACAATCAGACCGATCGCACCGGCGTTGACTGGAGCTTCGATCCGAAGGCGCCGGACAAGGGCTGGACCCGCACGGTGGTGGACGCTTTCGGCGATCACGGCCTCTCCGTGACCTATCAAGAGACCGCACCGCCGCAGATCGCCGACGAGCTGACCTTCAAGGCGGCCAGCCGCGCGGTGCAGTTGCGCCTGGCCACGCCGGACGTGCCGATCGATCCCTACCGTGTCCCGGCAGACGCCAGCGATCGGCCGAGCCTGCGCGAGGCGCCCTGGGAGCGCGATGGGCACAGCGGCCAATGGACCCGGCAGGTCGCCGATGGCTTGCTGGAGCGCAACGTGATGCATACGGTTCGCGACCGCGCCGATCCTGAGAAGGCCGCTGCCCTGGATGCCTTCGCGCAGTCGGTAGTGGCCTACAACGCGTCACGTTCGCCGGCGGCGATCGCGGCCGCTTACACCGAGCTGCATGCGCAAGCGGGTTGGGATCGCTATGGTCCGGTTCCCGAAGCGGTGACCCAGGCACGCGACAGCCCGCAGGTCCAGCCGGGATCGGATGGGCATGTCTACACACGCGATGCAGAAGGTCAGTGGACGCGCGAGGGTTGGCTGGGCACGCGCCAGGCGTCCGGCAATCTGCGAGACGAACTGGAGGCCACCTACACATCGGTGAAAGCGCTGGCGGCCGAGCGATCGCGCGATCAGACGAGGGAGCCCTCGTCTGTGTCTCCGCAAGTGGCGCCCGATGCCCCAGCGCCCCAGCGGGAGCCTGCGTGGTCCGCTGAACCCGCCCGCCCCGTCGCTCCCGCCGCGCCGCCCGCAATGCCACCTCGGGCAGGCGACCTGCGCGATCCATCCCACCCCGGCCACACCGAGTTCTCGCGGACACTGCGCGAAGTGCGTTACATGGAAGCAGGGCAGGGTATCGGCTCCGGTCCGCACAGCGAGAAGGTGGCCGCGGCGCTGCTGGTCAAGGGCGAGCGCGAAGGGCTGCGCTTCACCAACGTGACGATGAGCACCGACGGCCAGGTGCAGGGGCTGCAGCGCGACAGCGCCTTCGCGGCGCCGAAGATGGTGAAGGTCGATCCGGCGGCGGCGCAGTCGGGGGAGATGGCAGATTACGCCAACCAGTGGGCGCAACTGCGCTCGCCGCACCTGGTGAGCCAGGCGCCCGCGGCCGAGCGCAGCGCCGCGCATACGCAGGGCGTTGCGGCCCTGTCGGCGGCCGACCAGGCGATGTTCGCGCGCATCCGCCAGGACGTGCCGGCGCATATCGGCGACGACCACGTGGCCCAGGCCGTGCTCGGCGCCAAGCAGGCCGGGATCGCCGATGCGGGCAAGATCGACCGGGTGCTGATGGCCGGCGACAACCTGTGGGTAGCGGGCACGACCCCTGGCTTCCGCGCCGCGACCGACGTGGCGCAACCGGTCGCGCCGATGCAGGACACGGTGCAGCAGGCGCAGGCATTCAATCAGCAGCGCGAGCAGCAATTGGCGCTGGAGGCGCAGCAACGGCAGCAGGAAGGGCCTGGCGGCAAGAACGGGCCTGCAATGGGGTGAGGTTGGCCCGTTCGCCTGGTTGCGGACCGCGCGTGCAGGTCGGATGCCACTGCATGAAAATCACGCTTCCGGCGGGTGGTGAGCATCCTGCGCCGAACTCGCAAGCTTGCCGATTATTGTGGGGCGATGTACCGTCTTGGCGCTGACGCGTGCCATCGCTCAATGCGCTTGCCGCTCCCGCCGCATGCCGCCGCTCACAACCTCCGACTGATCGTAAAGCTCCCGAACACCGGCGTCTGCCGCTGCAGGTCGAACTCGCGGGTGCGCCAGTAGCGGGCGAGGGCGAACTTCCATTTGCCGCGCATCACCGCCAGGCCGATGCCGGCGTCGCCGACGAAGGGGCGCTTCTTCACGCTGTGGCTGTCGCGGAAGGTGTTGCCGTCCAGGGTGATGTCGCGCAAGACCCAGCGTCCATCGCTGGTCACGAACAGATGCGCCGACCAGCCGCTGCCGACGCTGTCGGCCGGCGGGGCGACGTTCTCGCCGGCGGGACGCAGCGGCGAACTGCCGAAATCGTCCGGCAGCTTCCAGCCCAGGCGCAGTTCCATGCCGGCATTGGCGTGGGTGTCCAGCGTGCCCAGCGCGCCGCCCCAGTGGCTGATCGCGTCCCACCCCCAGCCGTCGCGGCTGCCGTCGCCGGACCAGCGGCGCAGCCGTTCGTGCAGCACGCGGAACACCGGTTCGTCGTGCAACTGGTTGTCCCAGCCCTGGAACTTGGCGTCGCCGAGCAGGGCGTGCACCGCATCCTGCACCTGCTTGCCCTGCGCCGACGGGCCGATCAGGCCCAGGGTGAGTTGGGTGGTACGCAGGCGGTCGTCGTTGCGCGCGTTGTAGCCGATGTTCATCAGCAACAGGCCGGCGTAGGGGCGGTCGTCCTCGATCAGGTCGCGGCGGGTCTTGTCGGTGGGGGTGAACAGCGCTTGCCCGACCGCGAAGGTCATGTTGCGCTGGGTGAAGTCGCTGTTCGGCTGCAGCCAGGTCAGGGCGCGGTTCGCCGCCCGCGCCAGCCGCGGCAGGCAGGGGTCGTCGGTGTAGTCGCGCAGGTTCGGCGAGACGATGATCAGGCCGAACCCATTGGTATAGCCCTGGTCCTGGCCGGCGCCGCCGAACAGGTCGTTGTCGACGCGGACGTTGACCGTGGGCGCGGTCGCTTCCAGGGTGTCGTGTGGGCATTGCGTGGTGGCGGCGACCGGGGCCGAGGCGAAGGCCAGGGCGATGGCCAGCGGGACAAGCGGGCGGGGCGACGGCATGGGCGGCGTCTCTGGTCGGAAAAGGCGTGAGCGGCGATGTCCGCCTGCAGGCAGTCGATGCCGGCGACATCCCGGACCATGAACGCAGCCCGTGCGGTGAAGGATAGGCAAAAGTGCCGTATCGGACAAATTCGTCCGTTTGGGTTTGTCTGTCCCATTCGCCCTCTTGTCGCGTGAAGGCGATGGTGCGCAATGACCCGTGCAGGTAGTCGCATGCCGAGGCAGCGTGGCCGCGCCAGACCGGTGCCTGGCATGCGGCCGGCAGGCCCGGGTTGCTGTCGTCCACCTCGGCCCGGCCTTGGGTTTGCCCGGCGCCGGCCCGATAATGCGGACATGGACATCACTTCCGATAACCCCGATCACGGTTTCCAGTTCCCCGGCGTGTTCGAACTCAGCGCCATGGGCACCGCCAACACCGGCCTGGAGGCCGAACTGCCGCGCCTGCTCGCCGCGGCCGGCGTGGAGGTGATGGAGGAGCGCGTCAGTTGGAAGCATTCGTCCAACGGCAAGTACGTGTCGGTGCGCATCGCCTTCCGTGCCGTGGACCGCGCCCAGTACGACGCCGCGCATCAGGCGCTGCGCGAACACCCGGAAGTGAAGTGGACGCTGTAGCCGGGGACGCGCCAGTGGCGCCGGCACCGACGCTGCCACCGTGCGGCGTCCGCCAGCTCGGCCGCCAGCCCTACGAGCCGGTGTGGCGGGCGATGCAGCGCTTCACCGACGCGCGCGACGAGGCCACCCCCGACGAACTGTGGGTGGTCGAACACGAGCCGGTGTTCACCCTCGGCCAGGCCGGCAAGCCGGAACACGTGCTGGCACCGGGCGACATCCCGGTGCTGCAGGTCGATCGCGGCGGCCAGGTCACCTATCACGGCCCCGGCCAGCTGGTGGTGTACCCGCTGCTGGACCTGCGCCGGCTGCACATCGGCGTGCGCGACTACGTGTGCCGGATCGAGCAGGCGATCATCGACACCCTCGACGAATGGAACATCCTCGGCGAACGCCGCGACGGCGCGCCGGGCGTCTACGTCGGCGGCGCCAAGGTCGCCGCGCTCGGCATCCGCGTGCGCCGCGGCTGCACCTTCCACGGCCTGTCGTTCAACGTGGCGATGGACCTGGAGCCGTTCCACCGGATCAATCCCTGCGGCTACCAGGGCCTGCAGGTGACCGCGGTGCTAGACTTGGGCGGTCCCTCCGGCATGCAGGCGGTCACTCCGGTCCTGCTGGCCCAACTGGCGCGCCAGTTCGGGCTGACCCTGCAGCCGCTCGACGCCTTGCCCGATCTTTCGCTCACGCACGCGGCCTGACCGCCTGCCCGCCGACTACGCCATGACCCAGCCCAGCGCACGCTCCATTCCCTTGCAGGTCCTTTCCGGCGACAGCGCGCCCGCGCCGCTGCAGACCGGCGTCAAGCAGTTGGGCGGCGACAAGATCGCGCGCTCGCCGGTGCAGTTCGCCGATGCGCCGGTGCTGCGCAAACCGTCGTGGATCCGCGTGCGCATTCCCTCCGGCAATGCGGTGCAGAACCTCAAGGCCAAGCTGCGCGAGAACCGCCTGGTCACCGTCTGCGAAGAGGCCAGCTGCCCGAACATCCACGAGTGCTTCGGCCACGGCACCGCCACCTTCATGATCCTCGGCGAGGTCTGCACCCGCCGCTGCTCGTTCTGCGATGTCGCACACGGCCGGCCCAAGCCGCCGGATGCGGGCGAGCCGGCCAGCCTGGCGCAGACCGTGGCCGACATGGGCCTGAAGTACGTGGTGGTGACCAGCGTCGACCGCGACGACCTGCGCGATGGCGGTGCCCAGCATTTCGCCGACTGCATCGGTGCGATCCGCGTCGCCGCGCCGACCACCCGCATCGAGATCCTGACCCCGGACTTCCGCGGCAAGGGCCGCATGGACCGCGCGCTGGAGATCCTGGCGACCAATCCGCCGGACGTATTCAACCACAACATCGAGACCGTGCCGGACCTGTACCCGAACGTGCGTCCCGGCGCCGACTACCAGTGGTCGCTGACCCTGCTGAAGAAGTTCAAGGCGCAGCATCCGGCGATCGCCACCAAGTCCGGCATCATGCTCGGCCTGGGCGAGACCCTGGAGCAGGTGCAGGCGACCCTGCGCGACCTGCGTGCGCACGACGTGGACATGGTCACCATCGGCCAGTACCTGCAGCCGACCGCCCATCACCACCCGGTGATGCGCTACTGGACGCCGGACGAATACAAGGCGCTGGAGGAGTACGGCAACGCGCTGGGCTTCAGCCACGTGGCCTCCGGTCCGATGGTGCGCTCGTCCTATCACGCCGATCGCCAGGCGGCCGGCGCCGGCGTCGCCGCCTGAATCGCGTCCTCCTGAGCCGCGTCGTCGATCGCGCCTGTGCGCGGCGACGACGCACGTTCGTCGCCGCAAAGCGACCGTCCGCGCGGCTCGCACCGGCAGCGTTCACATTTCTGCGCAAGCCGGCAGCTAGTCTGCTTCATGAACAGGTGACACGGCCTGCAACTTGCGTCACTGTCGTGTTGTCTCACGCGATGTGCTGCCCCCCTGACGGCCTGGTGCCGAGAGTCCCCAGATGAAATTCAAAGCTTCCGCCTTCCTGCTGGCGTTTGCGCTGACCGCACCGCTGGCGCTGTTCGCCCGTACCGATGCGCCCGCCCTGCCGGCCGCTGCCACCGCCGACCAGGCCACCACCGCCAAGCTGGTGTACGGCCTGCTCTCCGACAGCCGCTACGCCTACCGGCCGCGCGCCCTCGACGAGGCGACCTCCAAGGAGGTCTTCAAGAAGTATCTGGAGACCCTGGACGGCAGCAAGCAGTTCTTCACCCAGGCCGACGTCGACAAGTTCGCCAGCTTCCAGAACAACCTTGGCGCCAACATCGCCTCCGGCCAGCTGGAACCGGCGTTCCAGATCTTTGCCGTGTACCGGCAACGGGTGGACGAGCGCATCGCCTA
This sequence comes from Xanthomonas sp. LMG 12461, assembly GCF_009192935.1. Taxonomy (NCBI): domain Bacteria; kingdom Pseudomonadati; phylum Pseudomonadota; class Gammaproteobacteria; order Lysobacterales; family Lysobacteraceae; genus Xanthomonas; species Xanthomonas sp. LMG 12461. The sequence continues at coordinate 22,478 of NZ_NQYT01000033.1, read as the reverse complement.
CGCGCGCAAGCTGCTCAAGCAGGACTTCAACTTCGACGGCGACGAGAAGTTCGAGTACGACCGCAAGAATGCGCCGTGGGCCAAGGACGACCAGGAATTGGATGCGCTGTGGCGCAAGTCGGTGATGAACGACTGGCTGCGGCTCAAGCTCGCCGGCAAGAAGCCGGAGGACATCCGCAAGACCCTGGACAAGCGCTACGCCAACCTCGACGACTCGGTGAAGGAACTGAAGAGCGAGGACGTGTTCCAGTTCTTCATGAACGCCTACACCAACACGGTCGATCCGCACACCGACTACTTCACCCCGCGCACCGCCGAGAACTTCAACCAGCAGATGTCGCTGTCGCTGGAAGGCATCGGCGCGCAATTGCAGAAGCAGGACGACCTGGTAGTGATCCGCGAGGTGATCCCGGGCGGTCCGGCCGCGCTGGACGGCACGCTCAAGCCGGGCGATCGCATCGTCGGCGTCGGCCAGGGCAAGAGCGGCCCGGTCGAGGACGTGATCGGCTGGCGCATCGACGACGTGGTCGCCAAGATCCGTGGCGACAAGGACACCCAGGTGCGCCTGGAGTACATCCCCGCCGAGGCCGGCGTGGACGGCAAGCATCGCCAGGTGCTGCTGACCCGGCAGAAGGTGCGCCTGGCCGAACAGGCCGCCAAGGGCGAGACCATCGAGCTGCCTGCGAAGGACGGCGAGCCGGCGCGGCGCATCGGCGTGATCAAGCTGCCCGCGTTCTACCAGGACTTCGAAGGCCGCCGCCGCAACGCCAAGGACTATGCCTCGGCGACCCGCGACGTGGCCAAGCTGCTGGCCGGCTTCAAGGCCGACAAGGTCGACGGCGTGGTGCTGGACCTGCGCAACAACGGCGGCGGTTCGCTGGACGAGGCGATCGAGCTGACCGGCCTGTTCATCGAGCAGGGCCCGGTGGTGCAGGTACGCGAATCCGGCGGCCGCGTCACCGTTAACAGCGACCAGAACCCGGCCGTGGCCTGGGACGGCCCGCTGGCGGTGCTGATCAACCGCGGCTCGGCCTCGGCTTCGGAGATCTTCGCCGGCGCCATCCAGGATTACGGCCGCGGCCTGATCATCGGCGAGACCAGCTTCGGCAAGGGCACGGTGCAGAACATCGTCGACCTGGACCGCTGGCCGGCCAACGAGACCGACCGCTTCGGCCAGGTCAAGCTGACCATCGCCCAGTTCTTCCGCGTCAGCGGCAGCAGCACCCAGCACAAGGGCGTGGTGCCGGACATCGCCTTCCCGGCCAGCGTCGATGCCACCGAGTTCGGCGAAAGCACCTACGACAACGCGCTGCCTTGGAGCCGCATCGCCGCGGTGCCGCACACCCAGTACGGCAATTTCGCGCCGCTGCTGCCCAAGCTGGAGGCGCTGCACACCACGCGCATCGCCAACGACAAGGAATTCCAGTGGTGGGAAGAGGACGTGCGCCAGTTCCGCACCGAGGCGGCGAAGAAGTACGTGGTGCTCAACGAGGCCGAGCGCCGCGCCGAGCGTGAGAAGCAGGACGCGCAGCGCAAGCAGCGCCAGGAGATCCGCAAGCAGCTCGGCCTGCCGCTGGATCCGCTGGCCGACGACAGCAGCGACGACGGCCTGACCGGCAACGAGCGCGACATCGTCAAGGACGCCGCGCGCGAGAAGCTGGTCGACAAGCGCCCGGATCCGCTGCTGCGCGAATCGGCCTCGATCCTGAGCGATGCGGTCAACCTGCTGGAGAAGGACCGTCCGCTGTCGGTGCAGGTGCTGCCGCAGTCCACCGGCCCGGGGCGCTGGGCCGACTGAGCCCGCGCGCTAGCGTCGCAAAAGCCAACGCGCCATCGCCCAGCGGTGGCGCGTTTTTTGTGGGAGCGGCTTCATGGCATCTCTCGTTTCCGCCACGGGCAGGCGGATTCTGCTTGCCCGGTAGGAGGGTAATTTCGCGATCAGGTTGCTCCCACATCCCGCGTCGTCGCGACGACACGCCCTAGCCCAGTGCCTGCCACACCTGGTGCAGGCCCAGTGCCAGCAAGGTCAGGAAGAACACGCGGCGGAACGCGCTGGCGTAGATGCGTTGGCGCAGTCGCGTGCCCAGCCACATGCCCACGGCAGTGGGCAGTAGCGCCAGCAACGACGGACCCAGCGCCTGGGTGGGGAATGCCCCGTGCGCGACGAGGGCTGCGGCCAGCGCAAGCGTGGCCGCGGCGAAGCAACTGCCGAGCGCGCGCATCAGCGCCTCCCGCGGCAGATCCAGCGCCACCAGGTAGGGCAGCACCGGCAACACGAACACGCCGGTGGCGCCGGTCAGCAATCCGGTCGCCAGGCCCACGGGTGGCCCAGCCCAGCGCGCCTGCGAGGGCGACAGGCGTGCCTGCCACTGGCTCAGGCCGAGCACGGCGTACAGCGCCAACAACGCGCCCAGGCCGGCGCGCGCCAGCCGCGGGTCCGCTTCGGCGAGGACGCCGGCGCTGCCCCAGGTGCCGGCGACGATGCACGCCAGCAGCGGCCACAGTCGCCGCAGCAGCGCGCCGGTGCCTGCGCCCCAGGCTTGTTGCAGGTTGGTCAGCAGCGACGGTAGCGCCAGCAGCGCCGCGGCCTCGGTCGGCGTCAGCCAGAGTCCCAGCAGGCCCATCGCCACCGTCGGCAGGCCCATGCCGGCCACGCCCTTGACGCCGCCGGCGAGCAGGAAGACCAGGGCGATCGGCAGCAGATGCGGTGCGAGGGTGTCCATGGCATCCAGCATCGGCGCGCCGCGGCGGCCGGACAATGCGCGAATGCTTCAGGCAGACTTCGGCAACGACGAAGGCGGGAGCGCCGATGCACCTGGATTTCACCGATCTGCGGCTGTTCCTGGCGGTGGCCGAAGCCGGCAGCATCACCGCCGGCGCCGACCGCGCGGCATTGTCGCTGGCCGCCGCCAGTGCACGCATCCGCGCGCTGGAGACGCAGCTCGGCGTCGCGCTGTTCGCGCGCGGCCCGCGTGGCGTCGGCCTCACCGCGGCCGGCACCGCGCTGTTGCGGCACGCGCGGCAGTTGCTGCGGCAGGCCGAGGCGATGCGCAGCGAACTGGGCGAGTACGCCGGCGGCCACCCCACCAGCGTGCGCCTGCTGGCCAATACCGCGGCGCTGTCGGAATGGTTGCCGGAGCTGCTGGCCGAGTTCCTGGTGGCGCACCCGCGCATCGATCTGGCGCTGCGCGAGCAGGGCAGCGTCGCCGCGGCCGACGCGCTGCGCGAGCAACGCGCCGACCTGGCGGTGATCGCCGATCACGCCGATCTGCAGGGCCTGCAGGCGCGCCCGTTTCGGCAGGATCGGCTGGTGCTGGTGGCCGCGGCCACGCATCCGCTGGCGCAGGCGCCGCAGTTGCGGTTCTCGGAGGTATTGCAGGCGCAGTTGCTCGGCATGGCCGAGGACAGCGCACTGCAGCAGCATCTGCGGACCCATGCCACGCGTGCCGGTGGCCAGCTGCGCATCCGCGCGCAGGTGCACGGCATCGAACCGCTGTGCCGCATGCTGGCGCGCGGCGCCGGCGTGGCGATCCTGCCGCAGGCGGCGCTGGAGCGGGTCAGCGTGCGCGCGCAGTTGGTCGCGGTGCCGCTGCAGGAGCCGTGGGCGCTGCGCCAGTTGTCGATCGTCTGGCGACCGACACCGGCGCCGTCGCCGCCAGTGCAGCAGGTCCTGGATTGGCTGTGCGCGCATGCGGCGCCTGCGGCCTGAGGATCAGTCGGCTGGCGCACGACCGACGCCTCTGACGATGCGCTTGCGCAATGGTGCAGCGAGGCAGCGTTAACTGGCAGGCGCGGGCCTTGTTACGCTGTTCGGGATCGCTTGCGACGGCTGTTCCCCGGTGACGCGTGTCGCGGCTGAAGCTGCTCCTGCGGACGCACGGCCCCCTCTGTCAGCGCAGTTGCTTGCTGTGGGAGGGACTTCAGTCCCGACTGCTGCCGGAGCCGGATGCTTTCCGGTGCGAGATTGCGACGGAAGAACTGCGCGGATCACGCGCTTCTGCGTTGGCTCTGCCGGAAGTGTTGCCTGTCTTGCAGCGCTCGATGCGGCCTTGGTCAGCCACGCCAAGGCCTTTCGCGTCATGCGCGTCGCGGCTGATACCGAACAGATAGGGACCGCTCCCGTTCGTGGGCCTGCGGTCCATGCCGCAGGCCCACGCGCGTCACTGCGGCCAGGCGAACGTGGCGATTACCGGAAAATGGTCGGACGGCCAGTGGCCCTGCGGCCGCGCGTCGAGCGTGGCGTAGTCGGTGGCCTTCAACCCGCGCGAGAGGATCCAGTCGATGCGCCGGTCCGGGTGGCCGGTGAAATCGTGGAAGGTCGCTTCCGGGCCTTGCGGTTGCGTCACCTGCGTGCGCGCATCGGCCAGGCTGGCGGTGAGGGTGCGGTAGGTCGGCGAGTCCGGCACCGTGTTGAAGTCGCCGGTCAGCACCACCGGCACGTCCGCCGGCAGCGCCTTCAGCCGCGACACGATCAGCGCCGCGCCCTTGGCGCGCGCCGCTTCGTCCTCGTCGCGATAGGGCAGATGGGTGTCGAACAGGTAGAAACGGCGGCCATCGCCGATGCGCTCGAACAGACCCCAGTTGACCATGCGCGGCAGCGGATGTCCCCAGCTGATGCTGCCCATCACCTCCGGCGTGTCCGACAGCCAGAAGTGTCCCGAGTCCAGCAGCTTCAGCGCGTGGCTGTCGTAGAACACACCCATGCGTTCGCCTTCGTCCTTGCCGTCGCGGCTGGGGCCGAACCAGCGGTACTCCGGCAGTTGCGCGGCCAGGTAGTCGGCCTGGCGCTGGACCAGTTCCTGTGTGCCGAACACATCCGGGTGCTGCGCGCGGATCAGCGCGGCCATCGCGCTGCGGCGCACGTCCCAGCGCTTGTCGCCGTCGGTATCGACCGGCACGCGGACGTTGAAGCTCATTACTTTGAGCGGGGCCGGCGCGGCGGGCGTTGCGGGCGTGCGCGCCTGCGCTGGCGCGATGCACGCGCTCAGCACCAGCAGCAGAGGAAGCGCGAGCTTGCGCGCGGACGACAGCGACAGCGACATGGCAGATCTCGACAGGAGCGGAGCACGCGATGGTGGCACGGCGGTGGTGTCGGTGACCACCGCGTGGCGCGCCTGCCGCGAGGTGCTCAGTTGAACGCCGACAGCGCCTGGGTCAGTTTCCCGTTGTTGTCGACCGCACCCATCGTGTAGCCCTGCCAGCCCGGATACGCGTCGGGTTCCCAATAGAACACGCCCAGGCCGCGGCTGCCGAGCGCGCGGGTCTTGCTCAGCAGATCGGCGAGCATCGCGCGGGTGGTCGCGGCCTGCTGCCAGTCCATGCCGACCTCGCTGACGATCACGTCCGACCCGTAGCGCGCCACCATGTCCTGCATGTTGCTGGCGATCTGCGTGTTGGCGCTCTGCCAGGCATTGGGGGACGGGTAGTGCGACATGCCGACCACGTCCCACTTGCCGCCGGCCGACTTGAGGCTGTCGAAGAACCAGCGGAAGGTCGCGTTGTCGTGGCCGTTGGCCAGGTGCACGATCACCTTGGCATTGGGGTAGACCGACTTGCTGGCGTTGTAGCCGCTGTTGATCAGTTGCGCGAGGTTGCCGAAGTTGGGCGTCTTGCCGTCCGGCCACAGCATGCCGCTATTGATCTCGTTGCCCACCTGCACCCAGCTCACGTCGATGCCGTTGGACTTGAGATAGGACAGGATGCCGCTGGTGTGCGAATACACGTCCTTCACCAGGGTGGCGAAGTCGTGGTTGCTCCAGGCCGCCGGCTTGGTCTGCTTGCCGGGATCGGCCCAGCTGTCGCTGTAGTGGAAGTCGATCAGGATGCGCATGCCCTGCGCCTTGGCCCGCTTGGCCATGTTCAGCGTGTCGGCGCCGTCGTTCCAGCCACCCTGCGGATTGACCCACACGCGCAGCCGGATCGCGTTGACCCCGGTGCCCTTGAGCAGCGAGAAGAAATCGGTGGTGGTGCCGGAGGCGTTGCGGAATACGCGACCGCTGCTCTCCTGCTGGTCGATCCAACTGACATCGGCGCCCTTGGCGAAGGTCTGCGCCGTGGCCGGCGCGCACAGACAGGCGAGCAACAACACCAGCAGCCAGGCGGACACGCGCTTGCTCGATCGGTTCATGCGATTCTCGCGGTGATGGAAGGAGGGAAGGGGGGCGTCATGCGGCCCCGAGGAGTGGGCGCCGCGACGTGCCGGGCCGTCCCCCGCAGCCGCGGCGCGCACGAGGCTAGCGCGATCGTCACGGCGACGCGCGCTGCACTGCAGCGGTGCTGTCGCGACGTCCGCAAGCGCTGTCTGGATGGCCGATGAATCTGCGCGGTGCGTCACTTGACGCGATGCGGCATCGGCGTAGCATTCCGCTCACGCCAAGGGACAGACCCGCGGCGATTCACCCAACCGTGAGGGATGCTCATGGAGTTCGACTATCTCGTGTTCATCGGGCGCTTCGAGCCCTTCCACAACGGCCACGCCGCCGTTGCCCGCCACGCCCTCGCACGTGGTCAGAAACTCATCTTCCTGATCGGCTCGGCCGAGACCCCTCGTACCATCCGCAATCCCTGGACCGTTGCCGAGCGCAGCGTGATGATCCAGGCCGCGCTGGAAGGCGCCGGCGAGCGCTTGATCCTGCGGCCGTTGCGCGACCATCTGTACAACGAAAGCCAGTGGATCGCCGCGGTGCAGTCCACGGTGGCCGAGGCGGTGCGCAGCGACGGCGGCAGCGCCGAGGCTCGGATCGGCCTGATCGGCATGGACAAGGACGCCAGCAGCTATTACCTGCGCGAATTCCCGCAGTGGCCGCTGGTCGACGTGCAGCACACCGAGACGCTGTCGGCGACCGAGCTGCGCCGTTACCTGTTCGAGGCCGGCAGCATCGATTTCCACGGCGCGCTGCTGATGCTGCGCGGCAACGTGCCGACGCCGGTGTTCGACATGCTCGAGGCGTTCCGCAAGAACTCGCCCTCGTATGCCGAACTGCTCGCCGAGTACCAGTTCATCGAGCAGTACCGCGCCGCCTGGAAGGAGGCGCCGTATCCGCCGACCTTCGTCACCGCCGATGCGGTAGTGGTGCATTCCGGGCACGTGCTGCTGGTGCGCCGCCGCGCGGCCCCCGGCAAGGGCCTGTGGGCGCTGCCCGGCGGCTTCGTCGGCCAGCACGAGAGCATCCTCGACGCCTGCCTGCGCGAACTGCGCGAGGAGACCCGGCTGAAGATTCCGGTGCCGGTGCTCAAGGGCTCGCTGAAGAACCGCCACGTGTTCGACCACCCCGAGCGCAGCCTGCGCGGGCGCACCATCACCCACGCCTTCCACTTCGAGTTCGTGTTCGGCGAACTGCCCGAGGTGCGCGGCGGCGACGACGCCGACAAGGCGCGCTGGGTGCCGGTCAGCGAAGTGCTGGGCATGGGGCCGAAACTGTTCGAAGACCATCTGCACCTGCTCGAATTCTTCCTCGGCCGCGGCTGACGCGGCCTTCCCGGCCGGCGGACAGACCGCCGGCTTTCCCAGACGCGAAGGAGCTTCCGTCATGCAATGCCTGAACAACCTGCTGCTCAACACCGACAGCTACAAGGCCAGCCACTGGCTGCAGTACCCGCCCGGCACCGACGCCACGTTCTTCTACGTGGAATCACGCGGCGGCGTCTACGACCGCACCGTGTTCTTCGGTCTGCAGTCGATCCTCAAGGAGGCGCTGGGCCGCCCCGTCACCCATGCCGACATCGACGAGGCGCGCGACCTGTTCGCCGCGCACGGCGAGCCGTTCAACGAAGCGGGCTGGCGCGACATCGTCGACCGCCTCGGCGGCCAGTTGCCGATCCGCATCCGCGCCGTGCCCGAGGGCAGCGTGGTGCCGACCCACAACGCGCTGATGACCATCGAGTCCACCGACGCGCAGGCCTACTGGGTACCGTCGTACCTGGAGACGCTGCTGCTGCGCATCTGGTACCCGGTGACCGTGGCCACGGTGAGCTGGCACGCCAAGCAGACCATCCGCCAGTTCCTGGAGCGCACCAGCGACGATCCGGACGGGCAGTTGCCGTTCAAGCTGCACGACTTCGGTGCGCGCGGCGTGTCCAGCCTGGAATCGGCGGCGATCGGCGGTGCGGCGCACCTGGTCAACTTCCTCGGCACCGACACCGTGTCCGGGCTGTTGCTGGCGCGCGCGCACTACCACGAGCCGATGGCCGGCTATTCGATCCCCGCCGCCGAGCACAGCACCATCACCAGTTGGGGCCGCGAGCGCGAGGTCGAGGCCTACCGCAACATGCTCAGGCAGTTCGGCAAGCCCGGCGGCGTGGTCGCGGTGGTGTCGGACAGCTACGACATCTTCCACGCGATCCGCGAGCACTGGGGCACCACGCTGCGCGAGGAGGTGATCGCCTCCGGCGCCACCGTGGTGATCCGCCCGGACTCCGGCGATCCGGTGGCGGTGGTGCACCAGTGCCTGGAACTGCTCGACGAGGCCTTCGGTCACAGCGTCAACGGCAAGGGCTACAAGGTGCTCAACCACGTGCGGGTGATCCAGGGCGACGGGGTCAACCCGACCAGCATCCGCGCGATCCTGGAGCGCATCACCAGCGCCGGCTACGCCACCGACAATCTGGCCTTCGGCATGGGTGGCGCCTTGCTGCAACGGCTCGACCGCGATACCCAGAAGTTCGCGTTGAAGTGCTCGGCCGCGCGCGTCGACGGCCGCTGGATCGACGTGTACAAGGATCCGGTCACCGACAAGGGCAAGCTCAGCAAGCGCGGGCGCATGCGTCTGCTGCGGCACCGCGAGTACGGCAGCTACCGCACCGAGCCGGTGGCGCCAGACGCGGTGTCGGCCGAAGCGGTCGCCGGCCCGGCCGGTTACGACGATGCGATGGTCACCGTGTGGGAGAACGGCCGCCTGCTGCACGACTGGACCTTCGCCGAGGTACGCGAGCGCGCGAACGCCGCGCGCCTGTAGGAGGCGGTCATGCATGCGTCCCTGTCGAGTCCGCCGCCGTTGAGCGGCGGCTCGCCCCTGTTCGCTGCGCTGCGCGCCAGCACCCCGCACCTGGAATGGCGGGTGCCGGCCGCGGCGGATGCCTCGCGCTGGCGCCAGCAGCGCATCGGCGCACGCGACTACCGCGTCGCGCAGCCGGTGACCTTCACTCCCTACGCATCGGTGCGGCCGTGTTCGGCGCGCTGCCGTTTCTGCTCGGAAACCCTGCGGCCGCAGGCCGGCGGCACCGCCGCGGCCAGCCTGCGGCCGCCGCCGGACTACTTCGCGCAACTGCGTCAGGCATTGGCGCAGTTGCGCGGACTGCCGCTGTCGCACTCGCTGTCGGGGCTGGAGATGACCGACGACGAAGCCTGGTTCGTGGAGCTGCTGCGGACCCTGGATGCGGCCGAGCGCGAGGGTTTGCTGGTCGAGCAGCGGGTGCTGTACAGCAACGGTGCTGGCTTTGCCCGCGGCCATGGCGATGCGCTGCTGCAGGCCTTGCAGCGCTTCGGTCTGTCGTGGATCGAGCTGTCGCGGCACCATCCGCAGCAAGCGCAGAACGATGCGATCATGCGTTTCCGCCCCGGCGAGGCGATCGCCGATGCGGACGTGTTCGTCGCCACTGCGCAACGCATCGCCGAAGCGCTGCCGTTGCGCCTGGTGTGCATCCTGCAGCACGGTGGCATCGCCGATGCCGACGGCGTCGCGGCCTACCTGGACTGGGCGCGTGCCTGCGGGGCACGTACGGTGATCTTCCGCGAATTCTCCCGGCTCGGCGACGGCTACCGCGATGGCGGCACCGCACGCTATCTCACTCAGGCGCGGGTCGCGGTGGAGCAGGTGCTCGGCGCCTGCATGGCCGCGCCGTGGTGGCGCGAATTGCAGCCGCTGCAGATCACCGAGGGCTACTACTTCTGGAACCTGCGCCTGGCCACCGCCGACGGCATGGAGGTGGTGTTCGAGACCTCCGACTACGGGGCGATGCACGCGCGCCACGGCAGCGGCGACATCTACAAGCTGGTGTTCTTCGCCGACGGCCGGCTGTGCGCCGGCTGGCAGCCGGACCGCGATCTGCTGTGGCGGGCGTCGCATGGATAGCCGCAGCTGGTGGACGCCGCAGCCGGATCCGCCGCAACATCGGCTGCCGGAGGACCTGCGCCAGCGCGATCCGCTGGGCGCGCGCGACTGCGGCTGGGTCGGGCAGATGCGTCCGTTCGTGCGCCACTTCAGCGCGCCGGGCGAGCGTGTGCTGGATCCGTTCTGCGGCTTCGGCAGCACCTTGCTCGCGGCGGAACTGGAAGGGCGCCACGGCATCGGCCTGGAGATCGACGCGGCGCGTGCGCGGCTGGCGCGCGAACGGCTGCAGCGGCTGGGCCTGCACGCCGAGGTGCTGGACGGCAGCTTGCCGTACTGCGCGCCATCCGCGCCGGTGGACCTGTGCCTGACCAACGTGCCGTACTTCGGCTGTGCCTGGCCGGCTGAGGCGGGGCCCGACCAGCTCTACGCCAGTGCCGACTACGCCGCCTATCTGCACGGCCTGCGCGCGGTGTTCCATGGAGTCCGCCGCCACCTGCGCGAGGACGGCTTCTGCATCGCGATGGTGGAGAACGTCCAACTTGGCGCGGCCACGGTGCCGCAGGCCTGGGACCTGGCGCGGATCCTGGGCAGCCTGTTCGCGCCCTGTCCCGAGCGGGTGCTGTGCTACCCGCGCGAGACCGCGCAGCCGCTGGCGCCCGGCGACACCCGCAGCGACCGCAGCCACGAGTACGCGCTGATCTTCCAGCACCGGCGCCAGCGCATCGACCTGGCGGGTACGGCGCAGTTGCTGGAGGCGCTGCACGCCGACGGTTTCGTCTTTGCGCTGTACGGCAGCTATCCGCGCTGGCTGGCCGATCCGGCGGCGGCGCCGCGCCTGCCCGGCGACGTCGACCTGCTGCTGCCGCGCGACCTGGACGGCCTGCTGCGGCTGCTCGACTGGCTGCGCGCGCGTGGCTTCCTGCTGAGCCTGTGGGGCGAGCCGCTGGCGGTGCCGCCGACCCTGGCACTGCTCGACGCCCATCATTACCTGCGCGCCGAACGTCGCGATCGCCACGGCGGCCTGCTGCGCGTGGACCTGGCGCTGGAACCCGCCGCCGCCTGACGCGGCGGCGGCGCAGATCGCCCATCTCGCTAACCGCGGGATGAGCGGCCGCGGTGGCGTCAAGGCCGCGCCCACGCGCTTGCGGCTATCCTTTGCCGCGGTTCCCTCTCTCCGGTCAACGGCCTATGTCCGCTCCCTCCAAGGTTCTCGCCATTCCCGCGCTCGCGCTGATCGCGATCGGCCTGAGCGGCTGTTTCGCGCGCAAGCAGGACGGCCTGGTGAAAGAGACCTTCAATTCCGACAACACCTATTCGCGCAACTACCCGGTGCAGCCGGCGCAGGCCTGCGAATCGGCGCGGCGCGCGCTGCTGAGCCAGGGCTACGTGGTCTCCAAGGCCACCGCCGATGCGGTGGAAGGCACCAAGAACTTCCAGCCCAGCGACGAGTTGCATGAGCAACTGGAACTGCGCGTGTCCTGCGTCGCGCATGGGCAGGACGAATCCTGGGTGTTCGTCAGTGCCTTGCAGGACCGCTATGCGCTGAAGAAGAGCCCGACCTCGGCCAGCGTCGGCGTCGGCGTGCTCGGCTCGGTGTCCCTGCCGATCGGCAGCAGCGACGATTCGATGGTGCGGGTGGCCAGCAGTACGGTGCAGGACGGCGACTTCTACAAGCGCTTCTTCCAGCTGATGAGCGAGTACCTGCCCAAGAGCAAGCCGGCACCGGAGCCGTCGGCGCATCCGTCCGCGGCGGTGACGGCGCCGGCGCCGGCAGCGCCCGCACCTGTACCTGCAGCGTCGATGGTGCCGACTCCGCCGCCCGCCGCAGCGCCCACGCCGCCGCCGGCACCCGCGGCCGCCACTGCGGCGCAGCCGCCCGTCGCGACCGCGCCTCCGAGCGGCGAGCCTGGCGGCGCCGACTGATTCAGGCGTTGCTACACAAGCTGAATGCGGCCGATTTCGCTTCACGAACCATTCGCGAATCCGGTGAGAAGGTGGCGCCCGTCGAGAGCGCGGTGCTTGTGCATCGGCTCCGCCACCCAGGAGCAATCAGCATGAACACTCTCAAATCCGCCTTGTGTCTTTCCGTCCTCGCCATCGCCACGGCCGCCGCGCCGCTGGCCGAGGCGCAGCGTCACTACGGTCCCGAGGACGCCGGCCGCCGCTTCAGCGACGGCACCCGCGTGCACTGCAAGAAGGTCGCGGTGCGCAAGAACAGCACCGATCCGGACCGCATCGGCGGCACCCTGGCGGGTGCGGCGATCGGCGGCTTGCTGGGCAACCAGATCGGCAAGGGCGATGGCCGCAAGCTGGCCACCGTCGGTGGCGCGGTCGCCGGCGGTGCGACCGGCCGCTACATCCAGGGCCAGCGTCAGCAGGCCAATGGCAATCGCGTGGTCGAGACCGTCTGCAAGCGTTATTGAGTCGCGCGACCGCATCGTGTCGGTCGGTGCCTGACGCCGACCCGGCAACCTGATGCAGCACGCCCCGGCGGAGGCCTCCGCCGGGGCGTTTTTTTGGGTGCCGGTTGCGACGTTGCGCGATTCGGCGCCGCGGCGGCTCAATCGGCGAGCAGATCGCGCAGCGCCGCGTCCAACTGTGGATACCGGAACACATAACCCTCGCGTTGCGCACGTGTCGGCAGCACGCGCTGGCTGCCCAGCAACAGCTCGGCCATCTCGCCGAAGCCGAGGCGTAATGCCGCCGCCGGCATCGGCAGCAGCGCCGGACGATGCAGGGTCGCGGCGAGTTGCTGCGCGAACGTGGCATTGGTCGCCGGCGCCGGCGCGGTGGCGTCGTAGGCGCCTTCGCCGCCTTGCTGCAGCAGCCACAGCAGCAACCCGACCTGATCGTCGCGGTGGATCCAGCTCATCCACTGGCGGCCATCGCCCATGCGCCCGCCCATGCCGAAGCGGAACGGCAGCAGCATCCGCGCCAGCGCGCCGCCGTCGCGGCCCAGCACCACGCCGGTGCGGACCAGACTGGTGCGCACGCCCAGGTCCTGCGCGCGCAGCGCTTCGGCTTCCCAGTCGCGGCAGAGCTGGGCGGCAAAGTCGTCGCCCGGCGTGCTGGTTTCGTCCAGGACCTCGTCGCCGCGGTCGCCGTAGTAGCCGATCGCCGAGCCGGAGATCAGGCAGCCCGGGCGCTGCGCGGCGTCGAGTCCGCTCATCCAGTCGAGCAGGTCGCGGGTGGTGCCGATGCGCGAGGTGCGGAAGCGGCGCTTGCGGGTGGCGCTCCAGCGGCCTTCGGTCAGCGGTTCGCCGGCGAGATTGATCACCGCATCGGCCGGTGCGGCGCGCTGCAGATCGTCCAGCACCTGCACCGCCGGCAACAGGCGCGCCGCGCGTGCGGGGTCGCGGGTCAGCACGCTGACCCGGTGCCCGGCGTCGAGCAGGGCCGGGCACAGCGCGCGGCCGATGAATCCGGTGCCTCCGGTAACGAGCACGTGCATGCAGGGGATCGCTTGCGCCAAGGGAGCCGCAGTGTAGGTGCGCCGGGCATGGCGGAAGAGTGAACGCCGGGGGTGTCGGTGCCGCGGCGCTGTGTTTCGCGACGCCTGCACGGGCGAGGCGGCACGCTGCGCGGGCGCCGCCGCCACGTGGCCAACGGAAGCTCCTGTTCGCGATGTCCGCTCCATGATCCGACCATCGAGGTTCGCTTGCCCGCCGCGGCTTCGCCGCGGCGTCGGTCTCCTGCTGGCCGCGCTGCTGGCCAGTGCCGCGGCCACGGCCGCGCCAGCGCCGGCCGACCAGGCCAGCGCGGCTTGCCTGGCCGCACTGCTGGAGCGGCTCGGTTGGCGCATCGGCACGACCAGCGCGGCGCAGCCGCAGATCGCCGCCGGCGCACCCTGCGAACGCGGTTCGCTGGCCGAGGCGCAGGCGCACGGCGATCTGCAGGCGGCCTTGCCCGCGGCCTGGAACGACGCGCAACGGCAGCAGGCCTTGCGTGCCTTGCTGGACACCCCGGCCACGCAGTGCGGCTACTTCCTGCAACTGGGGGCGGCCACCACGCGCGCGGTCGCACGCCTGCAGGACAATCCCGGCTATCGCTTCTCGGCGCTGCAACTGGGCTGGATCGGCTTCGGCCTGCGCGGCGCGCACGCGCAAGGCTGGGAGCGCTTCCGCAGCTTCGGCCGCGGCTATCGCCCGGCAGGCGGCAATGCGCAGGCGATCGAGGCGTTCTACAGCGGCCATGTGCGTTCGGAATGCGGCGTCGGCCGGCAGATCGCGCAACTGGCCACACAGCGCGAACTGTATGGCGACGCGGCGTTCGATCGTGCGTTCAGCGCCGACGAGCTGTCGATCGGCACCTTCCTGACCCTGCACGACACCGACAGCATCCTGCTCGGCGCGCACGCCGGCGAGTTCTTCGCCGACGGCAAGGCAGCCAGGACCGCGCGGCGCGGCCGTGCGGCCTTCCTCGGTGCGCCTGGCTACATCGTGCACGTGTTCGAGCGCCGCTACCTGGACGACATCAACAACCAGGCCGAGAACTTCGTGGTCGCCGCGGTCAGCGCCGAGGCCGCCACGGCCTTGCGCGCGCACGGTGGCTTCGCCTACTACGACGCCCAGAACCGCCGCATCTGGGAGCTGGCGCGGGCGCTGCGCGGCCCGGGCCGCGAACGCTTCGAGCGCCTGCTGTATGAGCGCGACCCGGCACTGCGCGCACGCCTGGATCCGGCGCAGCAGGCGGTGCTCGCGCAACTCGACGCCTTGCTCGACGATCCGTTCTACCGGGGCTTTCAGGTCTACGTGCATCCCAAGGGCGTCAAGCCGATCGGCTATCACGTGGTGCGGCTGCTGGATCGCAATCCGCGCACGCCGTTCGCGATCGAGCTGACCCTGCATAACCTGCACACCACGCTGTACCAGCGCTGGCGCGACCTGCAACTGCACGACTGTGCGCAAACGCCGCCGCCGGCACCTGCCGCCGCATCGGCGCCTTAGCTGCGCGTCACGTCGGCATCGCCGCTTCGTGAGACCCTAACCCTCCTTTTTTCGAACCGGGAACGACGCATGGAACTGGGACTTGTAGGCTTGGGCCGGATGGGCGCCAACATGGCCGAGCGGCTGGTGCGCGGCGGGCATCGCGTGGTCGGTTTCGACCTGGGCGAGGCCGCGCGCAGCGCGGCGCAGCAGCGCGGGGTCGACGCGGTCGACAGCATGGCCGCGCTGATCGCGGCGTTGCCGGCACCGCGCGCGGTGTGGCTGATGGTGCCGGCCGGCAAGGTCGTCGACGACACCCTGGCCACGTTGCTGCCGTTGCTCGGCAAGGGCGACGTGGTGATCGACGGCGGCAATTCCTACTACAAGGATTCGATGCGCCGCGCCGGCGAACTCGCCGCGCACGGCATCGCCTATGTCGACTGCGGCACCAGCGGCGGCGTGTGGGGCCTGCGCGAGGGCTACAGCCTGATGATCGGCGGCGACAACGCCGCGGTGCAGCGCTTGCACGACGTGTTCGCGACCCTGGCGCCGGCCGCCGATGCCGGCTGGGGACATGTCGGCCCCAGCGGCGCCGGCCACTTCACCAAGATGGTCCACAACGGCATCGAGTACGGAATGATGCAGGCCTATGCCGAAGGCTTCGCGCTGATGGGGCGCAAGCAGGAGTTCGCGCTGGACCTGCACCAGGTGGCCGAGGTCTGGCGCCAGGGCAGCGTGGTGCGTTCATGGCTGCTGGACCTGTGCGCGGATGCATTGGGCGACAACCCGACCCTGGCCGGCATCGCGCCGTTCGTCCAGGACTCCGGCGAGGGCCGCTGGACCGTGGCCGAGGCGATCGACCTGGACGTGCCGGCGCCGGTGATCACCCTCTCGCTGCTGGAGCGGCTGCGCTCGCGCGACGACGATTCGTTCGCCGACAAGTTGCTGGCGGCGATGCGCAACCAGTTCGGCGGCCATGCGATCAAGCACGAGGGCGGCGACGCGCCCGCGCCGGGCGGTACGCGCCCGGCCTGAGGCCTGGCGCTCAGTCCAGCGTGACGCTGCAGCCGGAGGCGGCGCTGCGCACGCCTGCCTCCAGCAGCCGCATCACCGCCAGCGCCTGCGCCGCATCCACCGGCGCAGGTGCGCGACCTGCGATCGCCTCGCGAAAGGCCGCATAGCAGTCGCGGTAATCGCCACGCGGCGCGGGCAGGGTCTGGACGGCGTGCGTGCCGTCGGCGCCGACCAGGCGCAACTGGCCGGGCAGGGGATCTTCGCCCCAGCCGGGCGCGCCCGGCGCGACGCCTGCGCGCAACTGCGCTTCCTGCGTATCCAGGCCGTGCTTGACGTAGCTGCCGCCGCTGCCGTGGAGCGCGAAGCGCAGGCCGTTGGCGGCGACCAGCGAACCGGCATGCAGCACCACGCGCAACCGCGGATAGCGCAGCACCGCATGCACGTAATCCACGGTCTGCGCGCCGGGACGTTGCAGCGCCAGATCGGCCTGCAACGCCTGCGGCGGCCCGAACAGTTGCAGGGCCTGATCGAGCAGATGCGGCCCCAGGTCGAACCACAGCCCCGAGCCGGGGAGTGCGTGCTCGCGCCAGCGGTCGCCGACCTGCGGACGGTGGCGGTCGAAGTGCGAATGGAACTCGGCGATCTCGCCCAGCGTGCCCGCCTCCAGCAAGGCGCGCACGCCGAGGAAGTCGCCGTCCCAGCGCCGGTTCTGGAACACGCTGACGATGCGGCCGGCGCGTTGCGCCTGGTCGAGCACCTGCTGCGCCTCGGCCACGTCCAGGGTGAATGGCTTGTCCACCAGCACGTGCTTGCCCTGGGCCAGGGCAGCCAGCGCCAGCGGCGCGTGGGTCTGGTTGGGCGTGGCGATGACCACCGCATCGATCCGCGGATCGGCGAAGGCCTGCGCCGCATCGGCGACCACGCGCGCCTGCGGCCAGGCTGCGTTCACGGCCTCGGCCTGGCGCGAGACCACGGTGTGCAGGTGCAGGCCGGGCGTGTGTGCGATCAGCGGCGCATGGAAGGTGCGGCCCACGTAGCCGAAGCCGAGCAGGGCGAGATTGAAGTCGGACATGGGCGCAGGCAGCAGCGGCGGGACGCCAGTATCGCCTGGGCTGCGTGGGCGGATTGCGCATTCACGCTGCGGCGATTCTTCGGTCACGCCGCCTGTACGACGGCCTGGCGGAGACTGCGCGCACATTCAGCGGAGGAAGACACGATGAAGACGATCAATGCACGCACCCTGCTTGGCGCCACCCTGGTGGCCGGTTTCGCGTTCGGCGCGGGCCAGGCGTTCGCAGCCGGCCAGGCCACCAGCGCCAAGGACCACGGCACCATGGGCCAGCAGGACACGATGCAGCACGACACCATGGCCCATGACACGACTCGCCACGACTCCAAGGAGCCGGTCACCGACACCTGGATCACCACCAAGGTGAAGGCCGATCTGCTGGCCACCAAGAACGTGTCGGGCACCGAGATCAAGGTCGACACCGTCAACGGCACGGTCAAGCTGTCCGGCGCGGTCGCGACCAAGGCCGAGAAGGACAAGGCCGTGGCGGTCGCCAAGAAGATCGACGGGGTCAAGAAGGTGGATGCGGCCGACCTGAAGGTCAGCGCCGCCGCCAAGAAGTAAGCATTGCGATCCGCCGCCGCGGGTGGGGATGCGACGAGGCGCCCCACCCGCGACAGCCGGTCTGCGACGCACCCTGCGGGGTGCGTTTTTTTTGGGGGGGCAAATTCGCGACGGAAATCGCATTTCGCGTCGCATTGACACCCGCTCAGACATCATGCCTTCATGTTCGTCAACGGATCACGCGCGATGTTGGAGACCCAACCCCACCCGGCTGCGGGGCACGCGGCCGCGGCTGCCGAGGCGCTGGGCGCCGCGTTGTCCGGCCATGGCGCGCAGCCGTCACTGCTGCTGCCGGCGGTGCGCCGGCTGGAAGCGCAGTTGAGCATGCTGTTGACCACGTTTCACGACGACACCGGGTTCTGGCCGGCGTTCTCCGTGCTGATGCAGGAACTGGATCAGGGCCTGAGCCAATCCGAGCGCCGGCGCCTGCGCAGCCACGCCGATTTCCTGCTGGTCCGCGCCGGCATGCCGGCCTGGACCCTGATCGGCGCCACCGCCGGTTCCATTCCGCCCCCGGCGCGCCGGCCCTGAGCGCGGCGCGCGCGTGGCACTCCCGCGGGGGGCCGCAGGCCGCCCGTTTCGTCGTGCGCGCGGCCTGGGATAGAGTCCTTGCAGGTACCGCGATCGGGGTGTCGCGCTTCCGCTGAACAATTCATCTGCTGCCGGGGAAGATGGGCGACAATGCGCGCCCGCGATGGCCGCAGCCGTTCCTTCTTTTGACGCACCAGCTATGCAGACCATCGCCAAACACGATGCTTGGGACCGCTGGCGGCTGCCGTTGCTGGCGCTGGCCGTCGTCCTGATCGTCATCCTGCCCTCGCTGCTGCTGCGGCAGATGAATGCCAGCACCCTGCGTGCGGCGGACTGGGTCGGCCACAGCCAGGAAGTGACCGCCACCTTGAACGCGATGGAAGCGGACATGCGCGACATGGAATCGGCGGCGATGGCGATGTCGCACGGCGTGCAGTCGCCGATCCTGACCGCGCGCCTGCAGCAGGCGCGCAACTCGATGCAGCCGACGCTGGCGCACCTGGCCGAGCTGACCCGCGACAACCCGGACCAGCAGATCCGCGTCGGCCGCCTGCAGAGCACGCTGGAGCGACGCGGCCTGATCGCCGAGCGGATCGCGCAGACCCGCGATCCGGAGCGGATCCGCGCGCTGATCCAGGACATGACCGCCGACAATCCAGTGCGCGGCCTGATCGCCGAGCTGCAGCGGCGCGAGGACGAACTGCTGAGCGAGCGGACCGCCGACGCCGAGCAGCGCCGCATGCTCGCCTCGATGATGAGCTGGACCTCGCTGGTGGTGCAGCTGTTGTTGCTGGGCCTGGTGATCTGGCTGTTGCAACGGCAGATCGGCCGGCGCCTGGATGCCGAGCGCCACATGCTGCGCGCCAACGGCCGCGCCGCGGCGGTGCTGCAGACCGTGCGCGAGCCGATCGTGCTGCTCGACAACGGGCAGCGGATGCTGATGCACAACACCGCCTTCGCCGAACTGTACGGCATGGACCTGGCGGATCCGCCGAAGCTGCTCGCCGACGTCGGCGACGGCGTCTGGCAGGATCCGGTGATCGTGCAGCGCTTGGCCGACGTGCTGCTGCGCGGACGCGAATTGTGGGATTTCGAGCACGAACAGCTTGGCGCGGACGGCGTACGAAGGACCATGCTGCTGAATGCGCGGCGCATGCCGCTGCCGGACAGCGAGGACGAAGTGGTCTTGATGACGGTCAGCGACATCACCCTGCAGAAAACCGCGCAACAGCGCATCCAGGAGCTGAACCGGCAGCTGGAGGGCAAGGTCGAGCAGGTGTCCGAAGTCAATCGCGAACTGGAGGCGTTCAGCTACTCGGTCTCGCACGATCTGCGCGCGCCGCTGCGCCACGTGGCCGGCTTCGCCGACAAGCTGGTGCGGCACCTGGGCGATGGCGCCGACGAGAAGAGCCGGCACTACCTGGAGGTGATCGGCACCTCGGCGCGGCGCATGGCCTCGCTGATCGACGACCTGCTGGTGTACTCGCGCCTGGGCCGCAGTGCGCTGCGCCTGCAGGCGGTGGACATGCAGTCGCTGGTGGCGGAGACGCGTTCGGTGCTCGACGCCAACTACCAGTCCGACCATGGCGACAGCGGGCATCGCATCGAATGGAGCATCGCGCCGTTGCCGATCCTGGTCGCCGACGAAAACATGATGCGCCAGCTGTGGCTGAACCTGCTCGGCAATGCGGTCAAGTACAGCGCCAAGCGCGAGGTCGCGCAGATCGAGGTCGGCTACCAGGTGCAGCCGGACGGCAGCCATCACTTCAGCGTGCGCGACAATGGCGCCGGCTTCGACATGACCTACGCGGCCAAGCTGTTCGGCGTGTTCCAGCGCCTGCACAAGGCCAGCGAGTATTCCGGCACCGGTATCGGCCTGGCGAGCGTGCGCCGCGTGCTGACCCGCCATGGCGGCCATATCTGGGCCGAGTCCGCCCCCGACCAGGGCGCCACCTTCCATTTCGTCTTGCCCCCGGCGCCCGAAGCGCCCACTACCGAGTTCATCGCATGACCGCCATCCGCACCATCCTGCTTGCCGAAGACAGCCCCGCCGATGCCGAAATGGCGGTGGATGCGTTGCGCGACGCGCGTCTGGCCAATCCCATCGTGCACGTCGAGGACGGCGTGGAAGCGATGGACTACCTGCTGCGCCGCGGCGCCTATGCCGACCGCGAGGAAGGCCTGCCGGCGGTGCTGCTGCTGGACATCAAGATGCCGCGCATGGACGGCCTGGAAGTGCTCAAGCTGGTGCGCAGCGAGGAGTCGCTCAAGCGCCTGCCGGTGGTGATCCTGTCGTCCTCGCGCGAGGAAAGCGACCTGGCCCGCAGTTGGGATCTGGGCGTGAACGCGTATGTGGTCAAGCCGGTGGACGTGGACCAGTTCTTCACCGCGGTGAAGACCCTGGGCACCTTCTGGGCGCTGATCAACCAGGCGCCGGACAAAGAGTAAGCGCGCATGCCCACCACCGGCCCCAGGCTTGGCCCGATCCGGATCCTCATGGTCGAGGATTCGCCGGAGGATGCCGAGCTGCTGTCCGACCAGTTGCTGGACGCCGGCCTGGAGGCGACCTTCCGCCGCGTGGAAAGCGAGCCGACCCTGCGCGAGGCGCTGGGCGAGTTCGCGCCGGACATCGTGCTGTCGGACCTGAGCATGCCCGGGTTCTCCGGGCACGAGGCGCTGCGGGTGGTACGCGAGGACGGCAACGCCGTGCCCTTCATCTTCGTCTCCGGCACCATCGGCGAGGAGACCGCGGTGGAGGCGCTGCGCGACGGCGCCAACGACTACATCATCAAGCACAACCCGACCCGCCTGCCGTCGGCGGTGGCGCGGGCGATCCGCGAGGCCCGCACCGAGCGCGAGCGGCAGCGGGTGGAGCGCGAACTGATGCGCGCGCAGCGGCTGGAGAGCCTGGCCCTGCTCGCCGCCGGGCTCAGCCACGACCTGCGCAACATCCTGCAGCCGCTGCTGATCGTGCCGGAACTGATCGTCGGTCGCAGCGACGATCCGCAACTGCGGCACCTGGCCGACGTCATCGCCGAGTGCGGCCGGCGCGGCCACGAGATGGCCGAGTCGATGCTCTCGTTCGTGCGCGGCTCGCGCACGCCCAGCGAGCCGGTGCGCATCGCCGAGCTGTTCCAGGCGGTGCAGATGCTGCTCAAGAGCAGCCTGCCGGAGCGGGTCACGCTGCAGGCGGACGTGGCCGATCCGGCGCTGTCGATCGAAGCCAACTACACCGAACTGCAGCAGTGCCTGCTCAACCTCGGCCTCAACGCGATCCAGGCGATGCCCGACGGCGGCCAGCTGAGCTTCTCGGCGGCGCCGGCGATCGGCGCCGACGGTAGCGAGCAGGTGCGCATCCTGGTCCGCGACAGCGGCATGGGCATGGACGCGGAGACCCAGGCGCGGCTGTTCAGCCCCTTCTTCACCACCAAGCCGGACGGTACCGGCCTGGGCCTGATCTCGTGCAAGCGCATCGTCGAAAGCTACGGCGGCCGGATCGGCGTGGACAGCACGCCGGGCCAGGGCACCTGCTTCGAATTGCTGATCCCGCTGCGCGCGCCGGTGCCGTCGTTCGAGCCGGAGCCGTCGCTGCCGATGGGCAAGGGCCAGCGCGTGCTCCTCGTCGACGGCGAGGCCACGCGGCTGTCGCTGCTCGGCAATGCGCTGTCCAGCCAGGGCTACCGTCCGCAGTTGGCGTCCGACGGCGCCGCCGCGCTGCGCGACGTCGAAGAGCACGGTCTGCCGGACCTGGTGATCGTCGACAGCGACATCATCCTGCTGTCGGCGGTACGCCTGCTGCTGGCGCTGCAGGACCTGGGCTACCAGGGCCCGGCGATCGTGCTCGAGGACACCGGCACCACCCTGGAGCGCGACCACTTCCCCGCCGACATCGCCGTGCACGTCCTGCGCAAGCCGCTGGAAATGCAGCGCGTGTTCCGCGCGGTGGCGCATGCCCTTGAGAGTGGTTGAGGCGCTGGGATTCGGGAGTCGGGATTGGGGATTCGTTGTGAAGCGGGGATTGGGGAGTCGGGAGTCGGGATTCGCTTAGGGCAACAGCCTCGGCCCCTTCGCGCGTGAGGCGCAGCAACGCTTTAAGCGCGTTGTTTCAGTCCTAGCAATCCGCTTTTGCCAATCCCCAATCCCGACTCCCTAATCCCGGCCTTTCACTGTGAAGCGGGGATTCGGGAGTCGGGATTCGGGATTCGTTGGAGGCAACAGCAACGGCCGTCTCCGCTTCGCGCGCGAAGCGCAGCGATGCTCTGAGCGCGCGGTGTCAGTTCCCAGAAACCCGCTTTTGCGAATCCCGAATCCCGATTCCCCAATCCC
>NZ_NQYT01000032.1:0-44908 GCF_009192935.1 Xanthomonas sp. LMG 12461 | reverse complement strand
AACGGCGTTAGCCCCTCTCCCACCGGGAGAGGGGTTGGGGTGAGGGTACACCCGCCGCCGAACCGCCCATGCCGCGTGCCGCCATTCGAGCGGACGCCCGCGCGCCTATACTCCGCCGCTGCCTTCCTGCGCCGAGAGTCGCCGTGTCCGTGTCCTCCCTGCCGCTGCGCGACGCGCGCGACGATTTCCTAGGCCATCCCAAGGGCGTCTACGTCTGTTTCTTCACCGAGATGTGGGAGCGCTTCTCCTTCTACGGCATGAAGGCGCTGCTGCTGCTGTACCTGACCAAGTACCACCTGTTCGGGGACGACGCCGGACTCGACCTGCTCGGCGCCTACGGCGGCCTTGTGTACTGCGTGCCGGTGCTAGGCGGCCTGCTCGCCGACCGCTGGCTGGGCATGCGCAAGGCGGTGGTGTTCGGCGGCCTGCTGCTGGTGCTCGGCCACATCGGCATGGCCTTCGAGGGTCACGCCGCCACACGGGTCAACGGCGAGGTGGTGCGCGACACCGCATCCCTGGGCGTGACCTACCTGTCGCTGGCGCTGATCATCATGGGCGTGGGCTTCCTTAAGCCCAACATCTCCACCATCGTCGGCAAGCTGTATCCGGCCGACGACCCGCGCCGCGACGCCGGCTTCTCGCTGTTCTACGCCGGCATCAATCTCGGCGCGCTGTTCGCCTCGCTGGTCTGCGGCTTCCTCGGCGAGGCCTACGGCTGGCGCTACGGCTTCGGCGCGGCCGGCATCGGCATGCTGCTCGGCCTGGGCATGTTCCTGTGGGGCCAGAAATACCTGCACGGCCACGCCGAACCGGCGCAGCCGGCGCTGCTGCGCGAGCGCGTGCTGGGCGTGCCGCGCGAATGGGCGATCTACCTGTGCGCCGTGCTGGGCGTGCTGCCGGTGGCCGCGCTGATGTGGGCCGCAGCCAACGGCGCCTTCAGCCTGGGCGGGGAAATCTCCCTGGCCCTGCTGCTGATGCTGCTGGTGCTCGGCGCGGTGCTGCTGTGGTTCGCCTGGTTCACCGGCACCCAGTGCACCCCGGTGCAGCGCCAGCAGATGATCGCGCTGATGGTGCTGATCGCGATGGCGCTGGTGTACTTCACCCTGTACGAGCAGACCTACGGCTCGTGGGTCACCTTCACCGACCGGCTGATGACCAAGGACATCGTGCCGTCGCTGGTGATCCGCGGCGGTACGCCCCTGCCCTGGTCGATCGCCTCGCTGCTGCTGGCGCCGCTGGGCTTCGTGCTGGCTGCCTCGCTGTCCGACCGCCGCCCCGGCTCGTCGGCGCCGCGGCGGCTGTTCGTCGCGGTCAGCGCATTGATGCTGCTGTTCCTGATCCGCGACTGCCTGGTGCTGCCGCAGACCGCCGGCTCCCTGACCTATCTGGGCGCGCTGTTCCTGGTGTTGCTGGCGCCGCTGTTCGCCGCGCTGTGGGCGTGGTTGGCGCGGCGCGGACGCGAGCCGTCCAAGCCGGCCAAGTCGGCGATGGGACTGTTGTTGGCCGGCCTGTCCTTCGTGCCGCTGGCACTGGCCGCGCAACAGGTCGGCACGACCGGACAGATGGCGAGCGTGTGGTGGTTGGTGCTGGCCTACTTCGTGCTGGAGGCCGGCGAAATGTGCCTGTCGCCGGTCGGCCTGTCGGCGGTGACCCAACTCGCGGTGCCGCGCGTGGTCAGCCTGATGATGGGCACCTGGTTCCTGGCCACGGCGTTCTCCGAGGCGCTGGCGGCGCTGTTCGGCAAGCTGGCCGCGATCGAGGTGCCGGATGGCCAGACCCTCAACATCGCCGACGCCGCGGCCAAGTACGCGCACCTGTTCTGGCTGCTGCTGTGGATCGGCGTGGGTTGCGCGGTGCTGGCCTTCCTCGCCGCGCCGCTGCTGCGGCGGATGATGCACGGGGTGCGTTGAGCCGAATGCCGCAAACGCGCGACCGAGCCCGCACCGCCGCGATTCACTACCGATGCCTTTCCCGCGTCATGCAATGGCAGGTGCGACCTGCAGGCGCCCGGTCCGATCAGGATCCGGCGCATCACGTCCGTGCTCACGAGGGAGATCGCAATGAAGACACACTGGAAACGCCTGGCGGCACGGGGCCTGGCCGGCATCGCACTACTCTGCGGCAGCTGCGCATCGATTCAGGCTGCATGCCCCTACCCGTTGCGGCTCAGCGGCAAGATCGACCAGCCGTGGAAGCAGGTGACCAATTCGGCCTGGAACAGGATGCTGCCGCCGCAATGGACCGATAACGGCTTCCATTTCTACAGCCGGGTCCGGGATCGCGGTCCAACCGACGGCATCAACACACCGTCGGATCTGGAGTCGGAAATCCTCAAGAAGGTCAGCGAAGAGCCGGAAGGCACGCCCAACGGCTGGCAGATCCTGCTGCCGCTGGTCAATTCGAAGGGGGCGAATCTGCCCGTCATCTACGACTACGTCGGCGGCAAGACCTCCAAGTACCAGCTGGTCGCATTGACCTACTAAGCCCAAACGGGTATCAGCGCTGTCCGGAGTAGCCCCGGATAGCACTGATGCCGCGCGGCCGTGGCGCATGGCGCCTCGGCCGCATCGTCATGCGACCGCTGCTTACGGCTTCGCCGCCGGAGCCGCCTGCGCACCGCCCAGCGACTTGCTCAGGAACGCCAGCAACTGGGTGTAGAACTCGCGACGATGTTCCTCGGTGTAGAAGCCGTGACCCTCTGTCGCCACATACAGCGTTTCCACCGGCACGCCCGCCCGCTTCAGGGCGGCCTCCATCTTTCGGGTGTGTTCGATCGGCGCGCGCTCGTCCTCGCCGCCCGCGGCCAGGAACACCGGCACCTTGATCCGGTCGGCAAGATTCACCGGCGATACCGCCGTCAGCGCATCGCTTGGACCCAGCCATTCTCGCAGGTAGGTTTCGCCAGACCGTCTCCGCTGAATATCGCCCTTGGCGTACATCATCGGCAGATCGTAGACACCCACATAGCCTGCCGCGCATCGGTACAGCGAAGGCTCCTTCGCCACGCCCATCAACGATGCATAGGCGCCATAACTGGCGCCGTACATGCAGATGCGACCAGGGTCCGCAATGCCCTGCGCGATCGCCCAGCGCGTGGCATCGGTCACGTCGTCCTGCATGGTACCGCCCCATTGCAGCGCGCCCGCGTGTTCGAACGCCCGGCCGTAGTTGCCGGAACCGCGATAGTTGACCTGCAACACCGCATAGCCAGCAGCGGCCAGGATTTGGGCGTCACCATCGAACATGCCCGTGTCAAATTCGCCGAACGGTCCTCCATGCGGCATCACCACCATCGGCACCTTGCCGGACGCAGCGGCGGCGGGCAGGGTGACGAAGCCGTGCAATTGTGTTCCATCTCGTGCCCGCAGTGCGATCGGCCGCACCTCGGCAAGTGTGTTTGGCTGCACGCTGGCACGGCGCGCAAAGACGAACTCGGCCTTCTTCGTCACTGTATCGAACAGATAGAACTCGCCGGGATTTCGTCCGGACTGCACTTGCACCAGAGTCAACCGGCCGTCACGGGTGCTGGACGTCACATAGACCGACTGCCCCGGAAACGCTGCCTCAAGGGACCGCTGGATCTTTGCCTCGGGCGAGTCGGGATCGAAGAACAAGCTGCGTGGCGCATCGCCCAATACTTCGATACCGATAGGAATCTGGGTCCCGTTGCGGTAGATGATACGGTGCGGATCAGCCAGGCTGTCGCGCGCGACGATCTTGCGCTGACCGCTGTCCGCGTTCCAGGCTTCGACAGCGGCGCTGCCGCTAGCCTGCTCAACCTTCAGGTAGGCTGTACGCCCGTCTTCCGAGAAGCCCAGCGGCTCCTCGATCCGGTGACTGAGGTTTTCGTCGTTTAACAAGCGCCAATCGCCATCCTGCGGCTCGCGATAGAAAAGCTTGTTGTCGTTGTCCGAATCGGCGCCCGGGGCGAAGCGAATCTTGCCTTGAACATCGCTGTAGAAGGTCGCACGCTTCACCTTCGGCGTGCTTACCAGGGGCCTGCGATGTCCGCTATATACATCCAGGATCTCGGCACGGGTGTACTGCTCATTGATTCCCAATGGCCACACAGTGATGGCAATGCTGCGATCGTCTCCTGGCAAGGTGCCGATTGGGTAAGCCGCGACCGCTTCCACTTTCTTCGGCTGGATACGCGTACCCACGCCGTTGCCGGTCACCCGATAGCCGACCAGCAACTGCGCCGAGCCGCCATCAGCGTTGATCGCGAACAATTCGCCAGTCGGTACCGGTTGATCCAGCGCGCCCAGTTTTTTGGTCATGGCGAACACTAGGCGCGTGTCGTTGACCCACTCGAAGTCGCCAACATGGCTGTTCTTCTCCATTGAAAAGCTGCCGACGAGTTTGTTATCGGCGCGCCGCATCACACTCAACGCGGTACGATCCGTCAAGGGCACGGTAGCCGCATAGTACTCGCCGGTCGGCGACAACTTCAGCGTTTCGACCTGCTCCTTGACCAGATACGGCGCCAGATCCACCTGCGCCTATGCATTCCCCGCTCCCAGCAAACACAACAACGCGACTGCGCGCAGTCCCCTCTTCATTCCCTGTTCCCCTGTTCCTGCTGGCGTGACGTGCGCGTGAAGTCTAATCCAGGCGCTTGTCCGATGGCCTACCGGAAGCTGGGCGCCAACCTCCGGCGACGTCGGGGCTGGAAACTGAAAAAGCGCGCTGCCCGGAGGCCGCACGCCCGTCACCAGCCGCGGAAACGGCGGCGCGCACCGATCAGGCGCATCGCCGCCGCCCTGCCGTCGCCTACTCTCTCGGCGCGCCGGTCGACCCGCGCACCATCAAGCTGAAGTCCAGCGTCTGCTGCAGCGGCACGTCCACCCGTTCGATGATGGCAAGCAGCAGGTTGACCGCGCGGACACCGATCTCCCGCATCGGCTGCCTGATGGTCGTCAATGGCGGCGTGAGGTAACGGGACGAGGCCAGGTCGTCGAAGCCGACGATGGACAGGTCGTCCGGCACGCGGACTCCCAGGTCCCGGCAGGCCGCCAGGGCGCCCAGTGCCATTTGATCGCTGAAGCAGAAGATCGCGGTCGGCGCGGGTGTACGACCCAACAGCGTCATCGCCGCCGCATGGCCGGATTCCACGGAGAAGTCGCCCGGCACGACGGTCAGGTTGCGCAAGCGACCGCGCGCCTTGGCGCAGGCGCGAACTCCTTCCAGTCGCTGCTGATGCAGGGGATTGTCGGGCGGACCGCCCACCACGGCGATCCGCACGTGCCCCAGTCCATACAGGTGGTCCATCACGGCGCGCGCGGCGGCCGCGTTGTCGATGTGGACGCTGGGAATCCCCAGCGCCGGGTCGAACTCGCAGCCGTTGACCACCGGCGCGGCGCCGCCCTGCTGCTTGACGATCTCACGCGCCGTCGGCGGCAAACGGTGCCCCAGCACGATCAGGCCGTCCGCCTCGTTGCGTGGGAGCATCTGCGCGTAGCGCTCCTCGCGGTCGGGCTGGTGCTGGGTATCGCCCAGCAGCACGGCGTAGCCGACCGCCTGCGCGGCGTCTTCCGCGCCCTGCAGGATCTGGGCGAAGAAGGGATTGGCGATGTCCGGGACGGTGACCAGGAGCTTGCCGCTGCGCTGGGTCTTGAGCGTCCTGGCCACCGCGTTGGGGACATAGCCCAGCGCGGCGGCGGCCTGCTCGATGCGCGCGCGTGTGGCGGGCAGGACTTTTTCCGGCCGGGAAAGCGCCCGCGACACCGTGCCCGCGGTGACGCCGACGTGCTTTGCGATGTCGTAGATGGTTGTCGCCATGAACTGAACTCTTGTGTCTGCTGTGCAGTGCACAACGGGTCTTGCGGGAGGCCCATGCTAGGATGATTCAATCGATTGCATGAGGGCGAATCACGTTGAAGACGCTCAAGGGTCCAGCGCTGTTCCTGGCACAGTTCATCGCCGACACACCTCCCTTCAATCGCTTGGACACGCTGGCCGAATGGGCCGCGGGCCTGGGCTATTCTGGCCTACAAGTACCGACCAGCGCGCCCCACCTGTTCGATCTGGCCCAGGCCGCGCACAGCCAGGCGTACTGCGACGACCTCGCCGGCATGCTGGCCGGGCATGGCCTGCAGATCACCGAGCTGTCCACCCACCTGCAGGGACAGCTGGTCGCCGTCCACCCCGCCTACGACGGCCTGTTCGACGGCTTCGCACCGCCGGACAAGCGCGGCAACCCCGCCGCCCGCCAGGCCTGGGCGGTGGAGCAGCTGCAGTTGGCCGCCAAGGCCAGCCAGCGCCTGGGACTGACCGCGCATGCCACGTTTTCCGGCGCGCTGGCCTGGCCCTACTTCTATCCCTGGCCGCAACGCCCGCCCGGACTGGTGGAAGAAGCCTTCGCCGAGCTCGGCCGGCGCTGGCGTCCGATCCTGGATGCCTTCGACGCCTGCGGCGTGGACCTGTGCTTCGAGATCCACCCGGGCGAGGACCTGCACGACGGCGCCACCTTCGAGCGCTTCCTCGACGTGGTCGACCAGCACCCCCGCGCCAAGATCCTGTACGACCCCAGCCACCTGCTGCTGCAGCAGATGGACTACCTGGGTTTCATCGATCGCTACCACGCGCGCATCGGCATCTTCCACGTCAAGGACGCGGAGTATCGCGCCAGCGCGCGCAGCGGCGTCTATGGCGGCTACCAGGACTGGATCGATCGTCCGGGGCGGTTCCGCTCGCTCGGGGACGGCCAGGTCGACTTCAAGGCGATCTTCTCCAAGTTCGCGCAATACGATTTCCCGGGCTGGGCGGTGCTGGAGTGGGAGTGCTGCCTGAAGCATCCGGAAGATGGAGCACGCGAGGGGGCCGCGTTCATTCGCGACCACATCATCCGCGTGACCGAACGCGCCTTCGACGATTTCGCCGATAGCGGCGCCGATCCAGCATCGCTGCGCCGCATGCTGGGAACCTGAGTCATTACCGCCCTGGGAGGGGACGCCATGACGCACACCATGTCGCGCTTGGGCGCGATGATGTTTCTGCAGTTCTTCATCTGGGGCGCCTGGTTCGTGACCCTGGGAACCTATCTGGTGCAGGGGCCGCTGCACGCCAGCGCGAGCCAGGTGGCGACGGCGTTCCTCAGCCAGTCCATCGGCGCCATCGTCGCGCCGTTCCTGGTCGGCCTGATCGCCGATCGCTACTTCGCGGCGCAGCGCATCCTGGGAGTGCTGCATCTCGCCGGCGCGGTACTCATGTGGCTGGCATCCACGGCGACGAGCTTCGGCGTGTTCTTCGCCTGCGTCATGGGCTACATGCTGCTGTTCATGCCGACGCTGGCGCTGGCCAACAGCGTGGCGATGCGGCACATGCAAGCGCCGGAAAAGCAGTTCCCGCCGGTGCGCGTGGCCGGCAGCGTCGGCTGGATCGTGGCCGGCGTGCTGATCGGCTGGCTGGGCTGGGAACAGGCGCATCGGCTCGAGCTGACCTTCCGGATGGCGGCGCTGGCCTCGCTGGCCCTGGGCCTGTACGCCTTCACCCTGCCGCACACGCCGCCGCTGGCGCGCCAGCGCGATGCCGGGCTGGGGCAGATCCTGGGGCTGGACGCGCTGCGGCTGCTGAAGTCGCGCTCCTATCTGGTGTTCTTCCTGGCGTCCATCGCCATCTGCATTCCGCTGGCGTTCTACTACAACTTCACCAACCCCTATCTCAACGACCTGGGCGTGCGCGGCGCGGCAGGCCTGCAGTCGCTGGGCCAGGTGTCCGAAGTCCTGCTGATGCTGGCCATGCCGTTCCTGTTCGTGCGGCTGGGAGTCAAGACGATGCTGGCGGTGGGCATGGCGGCGTGGGTGGTGCGCTATGCGATGTTCGCCTTCGGCGATGCGGGCGGCGGCTTTTCCCTGCTGGTGATCGGCATCGTGCTGCACGGCATCTGCTACGACTTCTTCTTCGTCACCGGCCAGATCTACACCGATGCGCATGCCGGCCCCGCCGCACGTAGCAGCGCACAGGGCTTCATCACCCTGGCCACATACGGCGTGGGCATGCTGATCGGCACCTTCCTGTCCGGCGCGGTGGTGGAGCACTACACCACCGCGGCGGGCCCGGACTGGCGGCAGATCTGGCTGTTCCCGGCCGGCGTCGCGCTGCTCGTGCTGGTCGCCTTCCTGCTGCTGTTCCGCGACCGGCCCGCCGTCGCGGCCGCACGCTCCGCACCTTGAGGATCCCCCCGATGCCCAAGCTTGGAATCGCCATCGTCGGCACCGGCATGATCGGCGCCGTACACCGTCGCGCGGCACTGCTGGCCGGCGCCTCGGTCCGCGGCGTCGCCGCTTCGTCCACGCAGCGCGCACGCGCGGTGGCGCAATCGTGGGATGTCCCGCAGGCGTATCGCGATATCGAGGAGGTGGTCGCCGATCCGCAGGTGCAGGTCGTGCACGTGTGCACGCCCAACCATCTGCACCGCGCCATGGCGCAGGCGGCGCTGGACGCCGGCAAGCACGTGATCTGCGAGAAGCCGCTTGCCACCACGCTGGAGGATGCGCGGGCGCTGGCGGCCCTGGCCCGCGCGACCGGGCTGGTCGCCACGGTGCCCTTCGTCTACCGCTACCACCCGGTGGTCCGCGAGGCGCGCGCCCGCATCGCCCAGGGCGAACTGGGGCCGCTGCGCCTGATCCACGGCAGCTATCTGCAGGACTGGCTGCTGGATCCGGCCAGCAACAACTGGCGTGTGGACCCGGCGCTGGGTGGCGCGTCGCGCGTGTTCGCCGACATCGGCTCGCACTGGTGCGACCTGGTGGAATGGGTGAGCGGCGAGCGCTTCGCCGAAGTCAGCGCGGCACTCGCGACGGTGATCGCCGAACGCGGCACCAACACCGGACAGAGCTTCACCACGCCGGCGGCGGGCGGCGCGATGCAGGCGGTCTCCAGCGAGGACGTGGCCATGGCGATGCTCCGAACCGGCGCGGGCACGCTGGCCTCGTTGACGGTCAGCCAGGTCTCGGCGGGGCGCCGCAATCGGCTCTGGTTCGAGATCGATGGCGCCCAAGCCAGCGTGGCGTTCGACCAGGAGGACGCCGAACGTCTGTGGATCGGCCGGCCCGACCAGCGCGAGGAAATCTTCGTGCGCGGACCGGGTGCCGGCAGCGCCGAACAGCGCCGGCTGGCGACGCTGCCGGCCGGGCACGCGCAGGGCTACGGCGATTGCTTCGAGGCGTTCGTCGCCGACACCTACCACGCCATCGACGGCGAGCGGCCGGACGGCCTGCCCACCTTCGACGACGGGCTGCGCTCGGCGCTGATCGTCGATCGCGTCATCGCATCGGCCAGGACACGCGGCTGGACATCCATCGACTGACTTCCGGGAGGACTTCCTGATGAACACAGCGACACGCAGAACCGCAACCCTCGCACTGCTGCTCTTCGCGGCCCTGCCCGCCTTCGCACGCGACGCCGCCGGCCAGGAGGCCCCCATCGCAGTGCAGATGTACTCGCTGCGCAACGCCGGCACGCTCGACCAACAGTTGAAGATCGTCCATGACGCCGGCGTGGGCGCGGTGGAAACGGTCGGCACACAGAACATGAGCGCGGTGGAACTCAAGCAACTGCTGGACAAGTATTCGATCAAGGCGATCTCCTCGCACGTGCAGCTGGCCGACCTGCGCAAGGACCTGGACGGTGCGGTGGCCTTCAACCGCTCGATCGGCAACACGACGCTGGTGGTGCCTTACCTGGACCAGAAGGAGCGGCCCACCGATGCCGCAGGCTGGACCGCACTGGGCAAGGAGCTGGGCCAGCTCGCGACGCGGGCACGCGCCAAGGGCATGCGCCTGGCCTATCACAACCACGATTTCGAGCTGGTCGATTTCGATGGCAAGACCGGCCTGGAACTGCTGTTCGCCGCGGCCGGCCCCGATCTCAAGACCGAGCTGGACCTGGCGTGGGTCGCGCGCGCGGGCTACGACCCGGCGACGATGCTGGGCAAGTTCAAGGGCCGCATGTTCGCGGTCCACGCCAAGGACAACGCACCGAAAGGCCAGGCCCAAGACGAAGGCGGCTTCGCCGCGGTCGGCAAGGGCGTGCTGAACTGGAACGCGATCCTGCCTGCCGCGGCGGCGAGCGGCGTGCAGTGGTACATCATCGAGCACGACCAGCCGCGCGACCCGGCCAGCGTCATCCGGACCGGGGCGGAGTACCTGCGCGAACATCTGCCCGCCAGCACGCAGCGCTAGCACGCAAAGGAGTTCCGCTTGAAAACGATCACGACGATGGCCGTGGTGCTGCTGGGGGCGACGCTTGCGCCCAAGGCCTGGTCCAAGGACGACCCGGCGGCCGGCGCGCAGCTCTACGCGAACCATTGCACGGCCTGCCATGGCGCGAATCGCGCGGGCGTCCCGCCCACCTTCCCCGCGCTGACCGACGTGGGCAAGCGCCTGCAGCCCGCGCAGATCAAGGAGAAGATCCGCAACGGCGGCGGGCTGATGCCGCCGTTTTCGCAGCTGTCGCAACAGGAGGTCGACGACCTCGCCAGCTTCCTGGCGCAGTAGGGCGCGCCCTCCATTCCCGAGTATGCCGCGTTGGGCGCGGCATACCCGGGATCGCCGACACGCCCCGGGCGATCGGCGCCGACTGCGCGCCGGCGCTACAGCTCGCGCACCCAGATGTTGCGGTAGCTGACCTTGGAATCGTGCTCCTGCAGGAAGATCGGCGCGCATCCATGCGGCGCATACGACGGCGCGCCGATGTATTCGGTCTTGCCAGCCAGCACGGTGTCGTTCTGCACCAGCACGCCGTTGTGCAGGACGGTGATGCGGGCGGGTGACGTGAGCCCGCCGCCCTGCGAGAAACGCGGCGCCGTCCAGATGATGTCGTACACCTGCCACTGGCCCGGCGCACGCGAGGCATTCACCAGCGGAATGGCCTGCTTGTAGATCGCACCGGCCTGGCCATTGGCATAGGTCGGGTTGTTGTAGCTGTCGAGCACCTGCAACTCATACAGTTCCTGCAGGAAGATGCCGCTGTTCCCGCGCTGCTGGCCGTCGAAGCCACCGGTCGTGGTGGGCGTGCGCCACTCGACATGCAACTGGATGTCGCAGAAGCGCTGCTTGGTGCGGATGCCCTTGCTGCCCGGCACCACGGTCATTGCGCCGTCGGCGACGCTCCAGGGCACGCGTCCGCCCTGCTCCGACTCCCAGGCCGACAGATCCTTGCCATCGAACAGCACGATCGCGTCGGAGGGGGCGCCGCCCGGGGGCGTGGCCACGGTCGCGGGCAGGGGCTTCCACACTTCGGTCTTGGCAGGATCGCGTGCGGGGTCGCCGTCGGCCTGCGCGACCGCAGGCGCCACGGCCAGCAGGCAGGCCGCCATCAGCAGGGATCTGGTCATCGTGTTTCCAGGAAAAGGAGGAAGGGCGAAGCGTGGCGCTCCATCAGCCGGTGGCCCAGGCGGGCGTGCCGGGAACGTAGGTGATGTCTTCATAGCGGCCCGGCACGGCGACGTAGCGCAGCACTTCGGTCGCGCCGACCTCGGAGGTGAAGAAGCCGAAGATGGTCAGCTGCTTGATCATGGTGAAGGGATGCGGCATCGCGTCCGCCGCGTCGGCGGTGCCGGTGTCGGTCACGTCGACGGCCTTTGCCCTGGCCTCCGCATCCAGGGCGCGCAGCAGTTCGGCGCGCGCCTGCGGGGTGAGCGACACGAATCGGCCGCCGGCACGTTTGTCGATCTCGGCCAGGCCGGCGCGGAACGTCGCCTGCTGCCGCGGTGTGTAGCAGTCGGTGACGAATTTCGCCATGAATGCACCGGCACCGGCGTCCTTCGCCCCCGGCGTCTTGGTCCGCGGCAGGATGGTCTCGGCGATCTCGTCCAGCGTGCCGATCTCGGCGGCGGAGAACAGCACCTTGGTCCCCGCGGCCGACGCCTGTGCCGGGGCGAGCGCGGGCAGGCCGACCATCGCCGCGCCCGTGGCGGCGAAGATCATCTTCAGCAGTTCGCGACGTTCCATCACAGGTTCCCCGCTTTCAGTTCGCGCACGGCATGATCGGCGGCACGTGCGGTCAGCGCCATGTAGGTCAGCGAAGGATTCACGCAGCCGCTGGAGGTCATGCAGGCGCCATCGGTCACGTAGACGTTCGGCGCGTCCCACACCTGGTTGTACTGATTCAGCACGGAGTTCTTGCGATCCCGGCCCATGCGTGCGGTGCCCATCTCATGGATGCCCTTGCCCGGCGCGTAGTCGCCATCGTGCATCTTCACGTCCTTGACGCCGGCCGCCTCCAGCATCTCGGCGGCATCGGCGGCCATGTCCTTGCGCATGGCCTTTTCGTTCTCGCGCATGGCAACGTCCATCGCCAGCACCGGCAGCCCCCATTTGTCCTTGCGCTGCGGGTCCAGGCGAATCGTGTTGTCGTGGTGCGGCAGCATTTCGCCGAATCCGGTCATGCCGATGCTCCAGTCGCCCGGCACGGTCAGCGCCTCTTTCAGGTCGGCGCCGATGTTCAGCTCGGCGATCTCGCGCGACCAGCCGGTGCGGCTCGCACCGCCCTGGTAGCCGAAGCCGCGCAGGTAACCGCGCTTGTCCATGGCGACATTGCGGAACCGGGGGATGTAGAAGCCGCAGGGACGGCGACCGAAGTAGTACTTGTCCTCGTAGCCCTCGACCCGGCCGGAGGCACCGGCACCGAAATGATGGTCCATCACGTTGTGCCCGAGCTCGCCCGACGACGACCCTAGGCCGCCATCCCAGACGTCGGTGGCCGAGTTCATCAGCAGCCAGGTCGAATTGAACGAGGACGCATTGAGGAAGATGACATTGGCCGTGTACTGGTAGGTCTGTCCGCTCTCGGCATCGATGATCTCCACGCCGCGCGCACGCTTGCGCTCCTTGTCGTAGAGCACCTCCTTGACGATCGAGAACGGCCGCAGGGTCAGGTTGCCCGTCTTCATCGCCGCCGGCAGCGTGGCCGCCTGGGTCGAGAAGTAGGCGCCGAAGGGACAGCCCAGGATGCACTTGTTGCGATACTGGCAGTTGACGCGGCCCTGCTCGACCTTGGGCTGGGTGATGTTGGCGGTACGCGAGTGGATCAGGTGCCGGGTGCCGCCGAAGGCCTTCTTGATCCGCGCGGCGACGTCCTTCTCGACGATGTTCAACGGGATCGGCGGCAGGAACTCGCCGTCCGGCAACACGTCCAGTCCCTCACGCGTGCCGGCGATGCCGGCGAACTTCTCCACGTGGTCGTACCAGGGTGCGAGGTCGGCGTAACGGATCGGCCAATCGGTGGCGATGCCGTCCTTGAGGTTCGCCTCGAAATCCAGGTCCGACAGGCGATAGCTCTGCCGTCCCCACATCAGCGAGCGGCCGCCCACGTGATAGCCGCGGAACCAGTCGAATCGCTTGATCTCGGTGTAGGGCGATTCCTTTTCGTTGGCCCACATCCCCTGCAGGTTCTCGACCAGGGCGTAGTCGCGCATCAGCACCGGATAATCGGCCTTCATCGCCTGGGTCG
Organism: Xanthomonas sp. LMG 12461; assembly: GCF_009192935.1. Classification (NCBI taxonomy): domain Bacteria; kingdom Pseudomonadati; phylum Pseudomonadota; class Gammaproteobacteria; order Lysobacterales; family Lysobacteraceae; genus Xanthomonas; species Xanthomonas sp. LMG 12461. The sequence continues at coordinate 31,453 of NZ_NQYT01000032.1, read as the reverse complement.
GGCGGTTGCGGTGCGGGAAATCCCACGCCTCCTTCATCGCGTTGACGTAGTCCTTGACGTGCTCGATGTTGCGTCCGCGTTCTAGCATCAGGACCTTGAGTCCCTTCTCGGTCAGCTCCTTCGCCGCCCAACCGCCACTGATGCCCGAGCCAACGACGATGGCGTCGTAATGATTGTCTGCCATGGGTTCTACTTCACCTCGGTGGATAGCGTTTCAGACGTCGCAGAGGCGGATCGCCTCGCGCAGCGAGCCGACGGGATCCGGCGCGGTGGGAACGAATTCCTGCGCCAGATAGCCATCGAAACCGGTATCGCGGATCGCGCGACAGATGGCGGGATAGTGGAGCTCCTGATCGTCCCCGATCTCGTGCCGGCCCGGGACGCCGGCGGTGTGGTAATGCTTGAAGCACGCGTGATGCTTGCCGATGGTGGCGATGATGTCGCCCTCCATGATCTGCATGTGGTAGATGTCGTACAGCAGGCCGAAATGGTCCGAGCCGATCCGCCGACACAGCTCCACGCCCCAGGCGGAGTGGTCGCACAGGTAGTCGGGATGATCGACCTTGGAGTTCAGCAGCTCCATCACCAGCACGACCCCGCGCTTCTCGGCATGGCCGAGGATGCGCTTGAGCCCGACTTCGGCGTGGGCCATGCCCTCCTGGGGATCCATGCCATTCCGATTGCCGGAAAAACAGATGAGGTTGCGATAGCCGGCATCGGCCACCAGGTCGATGTGCCGCGTGTAGCGCGCGACCAGCGCATCGTGGAACTGGCTGCCGGCGAAGCCCTTGTCCAGGCCGAGTTCCGCGCCGTTGCACATCGCGCTGTACACCCCATGCGCCTTCAGCGTGGGCCAATCCGCCGGCCCTACCAGATCGATGGCGGCAAACCCGAGGCCCTTCACCACCTGGCAAAGCTGGGCGGTCGACAGCTGCGGAAACGTCCAGCGAGCGACGGACTGCTTCAGGTTGCCCTTGAGCGGCGTGGCCGCCGCAAGCGCTGGCAGCATGCCCATCGCGCCAAGGCCAAGGCTCCCGGCGACCGCCATGCGCAGCGCGTCGCGCCTCGTGAAGCCCGAGGCCGGCGCCGGTCCGATCGAATGGATAGACATCCACCTTCCGGCCTCCCAACCGGTGTCAAACGCTGACGAATCGCGGCAATTCAATCGATTGAACCATAGAGGAGTGAATCGCATTTTTGCAAGCCGCAGTGCAAGAAAACCCATGCTGCAGGGCACAACGCCTGCTGAGCCGACGAGACTGTCGTGGCCAACTGAAAACCGGCAAAGGCGCCACTTCCCTGATGAAGGAGGCACCGATGGCGAAGTGACGGAACAAACAAGCGAGCGCCGTACCGCTGGCGGAGACTGAAAGCTGCATCGATGACGGCAAGTTGGGCGTGGAAACCGCCCTGCGGACAAAGCCCGTGGAGGTGCGCGAGAAGTACGAACGGCAGCTCAAAGCCCTGCAGAAAGCCTAGTGCGGGGTGACCCTAGATACCCGCGCACTAACACGGCTGGCATCCCTGTTGAGAAAGGAAAAGAACTTAAGCCCTCGGTCCAGCAATACTGCTTCGGTCTAGCTCTGAGCTTTGCCCGCTGTCAGGCGATACCTAGACTCATCCGGACCTGCGCCACCAACTCCGGATCCTTGCGAAGAAGTTCGATGATGCGCTTCTGATACGTAGCAACATCTACACGAAGGCCGGACGAGAACTCATACAGCAGCGCCTTATTACGAAATACCTTTAACAAAGGACTTATGCCACTGCGCTCCGCCTCGCAAAGCGCAGCGCTAAACAACTTCTCAGCTTGATCGTAGCAATCTCCAGCATTAGCCGAAGAAACGCATTGATCAACAGCAACCACCATATCCTCCCTAGCAACCCCTTTTGCAGCAACCTTCCCAAGAAGATACCTCAGCCGATACTGCGCGCGCTTACTGACCGCACTATTCTTAACTCTTTTCATTGCTGCCAATGCAAGACTTTGCGCTTTAGAGACCAACTCCAACCTCTTTGGATTGCTAGCGAGCCACTCTTCAACATAGGCATCCACGCATTCAGGAAGCAACAAAAGATTCTCAACGCAAGCTACAGAGAGGGCATGAACTCCAACACGAGATAGAGCACCTATCTCTTCTTCATCCAAGTCATCGCGATCCACGACCCCCCTCGGCAAGACGTGGTGCTGGGCATAGTGCTTGGCGAAGGATTGCGTCGCATTGCGAACCTCGCTACAGCCTCCACAAGGAATAATATAGAACTCAGGAAAAACTGCCTCATAGATTGCTACGTCTCGACTCCCACTCAACCCTTCGACGAAAAGTGTAGGTCGACGGGATCCCAGTATCTTGAGCACCATATCTTCAGGAATATCCTCACTTGGCTTCACAACCTCCCAGTCCCAAAATCCCACAGGAGAGATTTTTGTAGGCGCCGCGTACTCGTAGACTGCAACTTTGGCAGCATCGTGACGACTGGACGCGAAATTCAAGTCGTGGGTGATGTAAATGAAGGTACAATCCCGCCTCTCAGCCTCAAGAGCATCCCAAAGTTTCGAAAGCACGCTTCGATGCAGATGCAACTCTGGCTCGTCAAGCACAAGCGCCATATTATCCGGGGCTAGCAAAACGTGGGCAATAAGGTAGAACCCTGTACGCTCTCCATCACTCATCCTACTTGCAGGGTAGTCCTCGCCTTGATCAGCACTTCTTGCGAGCACCTTGTGATCTCCCCAATGCAACGATCTCTCGCTAAATACAGCGGACCAAACGCGATCTAGCTGTGAAATAGGATCCTTGCCAAGTGATATTTCCTCGGGTGCCTTACCCTCTCGAACTTGATTTGCAATGTCTCTGTCGAGTTCTGCGCGTCTTGCAAACATCGCATTGAGAAGAAACCTAAAGTCGTCTAGTGTGCCTACGGCAGGATCTATGTAGTTGACCCTGCTTGAGTGATTGGCTGGTCCTCCATGCTCGGAACCACGCTTGAGTTGCTCGTCCGCTATGGCAGCACTCAAACGAACTGCGTCATCGGGAAGCGAGAGCTGGCGCTGTGCACTGACCCTGTAGGCACGCGCTTGCTTGTTCAAAGTATAGCTGGGCGGGTCCGTACTTTGGTTGATTGCATCTGGTGCTTCGATCCACGTCCCGAGCCGACTCTTCCCGGATCCGTTCGCACCAACGATTACGACGACACCTGCGTGCACCACTTCTCTAGCTCCTGCTCGGGAGGGATTAGGCATCGGCAGAGGAGACAGCGGCGCGACGGGCCGGGCGTTTTGGAGTAACTCGGTTTCGTCAATGTCCAGCGTCGCGTCCATCAAGACCTCATCAAAATGACCAAGTGAGCTGAGGGCGATGGTAGCGCTGAATGAAAACATGGTGCCACCTCATGGAATACAAAGGCACCTGACAATTCGCCTCCGCATCTATCGACACAGGTCCAGCCCAAATAAAAAAGGGCCTTCCTCACGGAAGGCCCTTCGAATCTAACTATCGTCGTTCTTAAAACGGGATGTCGTCATCCGCGAAGTCGTCCATCGGCGCGGACTGCTGCGGCGCCGGCTGCTGGCGACGCGGCGCGTAATCCTGCCCGCCGCCACCGCCGCCACCGCCCATGCCGGAGCGCTCCTGGCGCGGCGGCGCCGAGCGCTGCGGACGGTCACCGCCGCCCATGCCGCCGCCACCGCCCTCGCCGCGGCCGCCAAGCATCTGCATCTCGTCGGCGACGATGTCGGTGGAGTACTTCTCCATGCCGTCCTGGCCGGTGTACTTGTCGTAGCGGATCGAGCCTTCGACGTAGACCGAGCTGCCCTTGCGCAGGTACTCGCCGGCGATCTCACCGAGCTTTCCGAAAAACACCACGCGATGCCACTCGGTGCGTTCCTGCTGGTTGCCGTCGCGGTCCTTGCGCACGCTGGTGGTGGCCAGGCTGATGCGGGTGATGGCCATGCCGGCCTGGGTGTACTTGGTGTCGGGATCGTTGCCGAGGTTGCCGACGAGGATGACTTTGTTGATGCCGCGGGCCATGAGCTGCTTCCGTCTGGGGTCTCCGCGGCCAGGGGGCACGCAGAGCGGTAAAGAAGATTTCGGGGAGCAATCCTAACATCGCCGGGCTGGGCCGGCCTGCGCCAGGCGCCCGCGGGCACCCCGGAAAACGCCGCATTGGGCTGTCGGAATCCTGCCGGCACGCCTCCCGCCGGGCGCTGCAAACCCAGGCGTGGCAAGCTCTCCGCCCCCTGCCCCGGCCCACAACGGGACGGATGTGGCCGCGCAGCCTATACTTTGCGCACGTTTCCACTCCTGTCCGCATGAGCATCGCCGAATCCCCCAGCTCCGCCCTGGGCCTGCCCCAGATCCAGATGCTCGCCGCGCCGGACATGGCCGAGGTGGACGCCCTGATCCGCCGCCGCCTGGCCTCGGACGTCGTGCTGATCAACCAGATCGCCGACCACATCGTCTCCGCCGGCGGCAAGCGCCTGCGGCCGATGCTGGTGGTGCTGGCCGGCCGCGCCTGCGGCGCCGGCGGGCCGATGCAGCACCAGTTGGCGGCGATCATCGAATTCATCCACACCTCGACCCTGCTGCACGACGACGTGGTGGACGAGTCGGACCTGCGCCGCGGCCGCAGCACCGCCAACGCGCTGTGGGGCAACGCCCCCAGCGTGCTTGTCGGCGACTTCCTGTATTCGCGCAGTTTCCAGCTGATGGTGGAGCTGGACAGCATGGCGGTGATGCGCCTGCTGGCCGACACCACCAACCGCATCGCCGAGGGCGAAGTGCTGCAGCTGCTGCACGTACACAACCCCGACACCGACGAAGCCGCCTACCTGCGCGTGATCGAGCGCAAGACCGCGGTGCTGTTCGCCGCCGGCACCCGCCTGGGCGCGCTGGCCTCCGGCGCCAGCGAGGACGTGCAGGAGCGGCTGTACGACTACGGCATGCAGCTGGGTTATGCGTTCCAGATCGCCGACGACGTGCTCGACTACACCGCCGACGCCGCCGACCTGGGCAAGAACCTGGGCGACGACCTGGCCGAGGGCAAGGCCACGCTGCCGCTGATCCACGCCATGGCGCATGCCGACGACGCCACCCGCGCGCGCCTGCGCCAGATCGTCGAACAGGGCGACGCCAGCGCGATGCCAGAGGTGCTGGCCGCGATCGAAGCCAGCGGCGGCATCGACTACAGCCGCCGCCGCGCGGCGGACTACGCCGCCGCCGCCGAACGCGCCCTGGACGGCCTGCCCGAGAACGAGGCGGTGGCCGCCCTGCGCGGCCTGGCGCGTTACGCGGTCGAGCGCAGACACTGAGCGCTGCCCGGGCATGATCGCCTTTGACGCCGAGGACCGCGCCGTACTGCTGGCGGTGAAAGGCGTCGGTCCCACCGTGGTCGCGCGCCTGGAACAATTGGGCGTGCACTCGCTGCAGGCGCTAGCCGCCTGCGATGCACGGCAACTCACCGAACAGGCCGCGGCGCTGCTCGGCTCCACCTGCTGGCGCAACAGCCCGCAAGCGCGCGCGGCCATGAGCGGCGCCATCGCCGCGGCGCAGGCGCACTTGCTCAAGCACTCCGCCAAGACACCTTAAGGGCCTATTGGGCCCATTTAGCCGCCATCGGCGCGCAGCCGCGCGCCGGAGGGGATTGGTGATTCGGGATTGGGGATTCGCAACGGCGGCTTGGTTGACGCCTGAAGCGCTATGGGCTCGCCACACCAACCGATCAGTTGGGCGGCGCCGCCGGTCCGCTTTTACCAATCCCCAATCCCGCCAAGCGCGCAGCGCGAGGCACCTCCCTACTCCCGCCCGAACCGCTCCTCGAAGAAATCCTCGAGCATCCGGTAGGCACGCTTGGCCGCACGCGGGTTGTACTGGCAGCCCGGCGGGCTGTTGGCGTCGGCTTCGGCGAAGCAATGCACGGCACCGCTGAAGTTGACGAACTGCCAGTCGGCGCCAGCGCCGTTCATTTCCTGCTCGAAGGCGGCAATATCGTCGCGGCTCACGCTCTTGTCGTCGGCGCCATTGAGCACCAGCACCGGTGCCTTGGCGCTGCCTGCGGCTGCCGGTGCCGCCGTGGCCAGGCCACCGTGCAGGCTGACCACGCCGGCGAGCGGCGCACCGGCGCGGACCAGTTCCAGCACCGTGGTGCCGCCGAAGCAGAAGCCGACCGCGCCGATCCGGGCGGGATCCAGCGGCGCCTTGCCGGCCTGCGCCTTCAGCGCCGCCACCGCGGCCAGCGCCCGCGCGCGCAGCGTGGCCGGATCCTTCTTCAACGCACCGGCGAACTGCCCGGCCTCGGTATCGTTGGCGGGTCGCTTGCCCTTGCCGTAGACGTCGGCCACCAGCACCACGTAGTCGTCGCCGGCCAGGCGCTTGGCCTTCTCCACCGCGGAGTCGTTGACGCCGCGCCAGTTCGGCACCATCACCAGGCCGGGGCGCTTGTCGTGGTCGGCATCGTCGTAGACCAGCACGCCGCTGAAGGTGTCCTTGCCGACCTGCCACTCCACCGGCTTGGCCTGCATCGCCGCCCAGGCCGGCAGCGGCAGCGCCAAGGCCAGCCCGAGCAGACCGGTCCACCGCAGCATCGATCGTATGCGCATCGCCCTTCTCCCGTGGAAACCAGGCGGCAGTCTAGAACCTGCCATGCACGTCGAGGTGAGGGCGACGGCGGCCGGCGATGGCGATGGGACAAGGCGCACAGCGCCGTCGCATGGCGGCCCGGCGAGTGCTTCCGGGCATGCTCTTTCCGCCGCACCCACGACGGACAGCGACATCAGCGCACCGCGTGCGCCGACGCCGCGCCGAGGCTCAGGCGATGCCCAACCCCGGAATGGCGCTGATCGCATCCGGGTCGAACCCGGCCAGCGCGGCGAAATGGCGGCCGCGCGCCACGTAGTCGCGATAGGCGCCGAAGCTGGGCGCACCGGGCGACAGCAGCACCACGCCGCCCTGCTCGCCCAGCGCCGCGCGTGCCAGCGCCACCGCTTCCGCCAGGTCGGCCGCGGCATGCAGGCCGAAGCCGGCGTCGGCGGCCAGCGGCGCCAGCAGCGCGTGGATGCGCGGGCCGTTGGCGCCCAGGGTGACGATCTCCAGCGGTGCGCCACCATCGCGCATATGGTCGGCGAAGTCCTGCCAGTCCAGGCCGCGGTCGTGGCCGCCCACCAGCAGCGCGATGCGCCGCCCGCGGAAGCACTCCAGCGCCGCGAGGCTGGCATGCGGGGTGGTGCTGATCGAGTCGTTCACATAGGTCACGCCGTCGCGCGTACCCAGGGTCTGCAGCCGGTTCGGCAGCGGCCGGAAACGATCGGCCGCCGGCGCCAACGCCGCCGCATCCAGGCCCAGCGCCTCCACCGCGGCCAGCACCGCGCACAGGTTGCCGCGGTTGTGCCGGCCCGGCAGCGGCGCCTGCGCGCTGTCGTACACCGCGCTGTCGCCGCGGTAGACCACCTCGCCGCGCATGTGCCAGCCGTCCTCGCGGTTGAACCAGCGCACCTCGCTGTCGGGCAGCTGCAGGGCGGCCAGTTGCGGATCGGCGGCATTGAGCAGGGCGATGCGCGGCTGCGCATGGGTGACCAGCTCGAGCTTGTCGGCGATGTAACGCGCCTGGCTGCCGTGCCAGTCCAGATGCTCGGGGAACAGGTTCAGCACCAGCGCCAGCTGCGGCCGTGCGCCGCTGCGGGCCACGTCGCCGGTCTGGTAGCTGGACAGTTCGATCGCCCAATACTGCGGCGGCGGCATCGGCGCCAGCACTTCCAGCAGCGGCACCCCGATGTTGCCGACCAGGCCGGTGCGGTGGCCGCCGGCGCGCAGCAGGTGCGCCAGCAGCGCGGTGGTGGTGCTCTTGCCCTTGGTGCCGGTGACGCAGACGCTGCCGGGTACCTCCCCGTCGGCACCGGCGTGTTCGGCGAACCACAGCGCGGTGCCGCCGATGAAGCGGGTGCCGCGCGCCGCGGCAGCCTGCGCCTCGGGCCGGTAAGGACTGATCCCGGGCGACTTGATCACCACATCGAACGCGGCCAGGCGCTCGGCGCTGGCCTCGGTCTCGACATGCAACGCAGGATCGTGCAGCGCGGCGATCTCCGCGGCCTCCTCAGCCGAACAGAACACCGTCAGCGGCAGCGCGCGTGGCGATTCCCCGTTCCCGATTCCCGCTTCCCAGCCACGCACGGCCGCATACGCCGCGCGGCCCTCGCGACCCCAGCCCCACAGCGCGACGCGCTGCGACTCAAGCTGCGAAATTCGCACGCACGCGTTCCCACAGGTCGGCCGGGATGCGGTGCTGCGCGTCCAGTTCCAGCAGCGGCTCCACGCGCAGGTCGGCGGGGTCGAGCTGCGGCTGGATCTCGCGGATGAAGCGCGCCACCAGCGCGTCCTCCTTCCATTCCGCGCGCGCCGCCAGCGCCGCCATCGCCGCGCGCGACTCGCGGCCTTCGCCGACGCACTCGAACGGCTTGTGGTCCTGGAACTCCAGCAGCGCATCGAAGCCGCCGGCCTGGCCGGCGTCGTCGAGCAGGTTGCGGCCGAAGATCCGCACCAGCCGCGTCTTCGGCATGAACGGCGCCAGCGCCAGGAACACGAAATGGCACTTCGGGCAGACCCCGCACCAGCGGTGCGCCGGGCGCTCGCCGAGGATGTGGAAATTGCGGTTGCAACTGGAGAAATGCGCGTCGTAGTGATCGGTCTTGGCGAACTGCCGCGCCACCGCCAGTTCCGACAGCGGACGCAGCAGCGAGTAATAGCGCAGGTCCGCGGCCACGTAGCGCTGCACCTGCTCACCGAACGCCTGCTCGAAGGCCCAGCCCTTGGACCACTGGTGGTTGACCTCGCCGGTGCCGGCGATCTGGCTGCCATAGCTGGCCGAGTGCTCGTTGGAGAACACCACCTGGCCGGCGTCGTGCAGCACCGCGGTGAACACCAGGATCGCCGAGTTCACCGCGGTCACCGGGATATGCCCGTTCCACGCGCCCTGCCGGTTCAGCTCGAACAGCTCCGGCGCCAGCGTGCGGCCGATGTTCAAGGTCGGCAGGCCGGTGCGCTCGGCGCAGGCGCGGATCAACTGCGAGCCGCCGATCCAGGTCACCGTCTGCGCCACGCCGGCCGCGCGCAACGCTTCGATGCTGACCAGCGAATCCTTGCCGCCGCCGATCGCCACCAGCGCCTGGTCGCGCAGCCCCAGCGCCGTGGCGTCGGCCGCCTCGGCGTCCGCGGCCGGGAAGCGGATGCGCCCGCGCAGGTCCAGGCCGTTGCGATAGGCGAACTCGCCCAGGCCATGCAGGTACACGCTGTCCAGCAACGCGGCGGTCTCGGCATCGATGGCGTAGTCGTCGATGACGATGCGCGGCGGCACCGCCGCCTTGTAGTAGCTGACGCCGGCGATCAGGTGCAGCAGGCGCAGGGCGCGCTGCGCCGCCTGCGCGCGCGCCGGGTCGAGCGCGAACGGCGCGCCGGGCACGGTGATGGTCTCCACCAGCTCAGGGCCGTCGTCGAACGCATAGACCAGGCGCGCCACGCCGCTGTCGGCGTCGAAGCCGCAGCGCACGAAGCGGAAGGTGGCGATCTGCTGTTTGTCGAAAGCGGTCATGGACGTCCTGCAAGCACACGGGTGTGCCGCAGATAGCGGCGGCACAGAAGAAATTCGAGCATCGAAAACGGCAAGGCGGCCCACAGCAGCGGCAGGCAGCCGAACACGAAGGCCATCAGCAGCAGTTGCCAGTGCTGTCCGGCCGGCACCGACGCGGCGGAGGCCAGCACGGCGACCAGCACATACAGCGCCAGCGCCGGCAGGTAGGCCAACGCGGCCAGGAGCGAGGTGCGCAGGGCCAGCGCGCCGGTGCTCGCCGCGGGCCCGCGGCGCTGCCAGCGCACCGCCAGCCATGCGCCGATGGCAGCGGCGGCCAACGCCGGCAACGCCCACTTCAGGCTGTCGGTCCACGGCAGCGACGTGCCGGACTGATCCACCGCGGTGGCAGCCACCATCGCAAGCGCGCCAGCCGCGGCGCTGCCCGCGACGAACTCAGTCCGTGCGCGCATCGATCGCCTCCTCGCGGGGCAATTCGCGCTGGTTGTAGGTGCTGGCCATGCTGTAGCCGTAGGCGCCGGTGTCGGCGATCAACATCACGTCGTCGGGCGCGGTGCCCGCCGGCAGGCGCCGGCGCTTGCCGAACACGTCGCTGGATTCGCAGATCGGCCCGACCACGTCGAACACGGTCTCGGCCGGCTGCTCCAGGCGGCTCAGGTTCGCCACGTCGTGCCAGGCGTCGTACAGCGCCGGGCGGATCAAGGTGTTCATGCCGGCATCCAGGCCGACCCGGCGGATCCCGTCCTTCTCGATCACCTGGGTGGCGCGCGCCAGCAGCACCCCGCACTCGGCGACCAGGTAGCGGCCCGGTTCGATCGCCAGGCGGAACGCCGGATGCACGGCCTTGGCCTCGGCCAGGCCCTGGGCGAAGGTCTCCAGGTCGAACGGTTCGTCGTCGGCGCTGTACGGGATCGGCAGGCCGCCACCGATGTCGATGATCTCCACGCTGCCGATGCGCCGCGCGAAGCCGGCCAGCTCGTCGCACATGCGCCGCCAGTGCTGCGCCGTCTCCACGCCACTGCCCAGGTGCGCGTGCAGGCCGACGATGCGGATGTCCAGCGCGCGCGCGGCCTCCACGAACTCGTCGACGCGGGTCGCCGACAGGCCGAACTTGGAGGCCTTGCCGCCGGTGTTGACCTTCTCGTGGTGGCCGTCGCCATGGCCCAGGTCGATGCGCAGCCACAGGCTGCGGCCGCGGAACAGCTCCGGCCAGCGCTGCAGCGCCTCGACGTTGTCCACGGTCACGGTCACGCCCAGCGCGAACGCGGCTTCGTACTCGGCGCGGGGCGCGAAGCTGGGGGTGAACAGCACGCGGCGCGGCGACAGCTCCGGCACGATCTCGAACACCCGGCGCAGTTCGCCGTGCGAGACGCACTCCAGGCCGAAGCCTTCCTCGACCAGGGTCTGCAGGATCGCCGGATGCGCGTTGGCCTTGATCGCGTAGTAGCGCTGGTCCACCGCCGCGATCGCCTTCAACGCACGCGCGCGCTCGCGCAGGGTCGGCAGGTGATAGACGTAGCGCGGCGTGCCGGCCTCGGCCAGACGCAGCAGATGCGCGCGCTCGCCCTGCCACCACGGCACCGGCCGCGGCCGCACCGTGCCGGCGATCTCGCGCCAGCGCGGGCCGAACACCTCGGTCTCTTCCACCGGCATCGCGCCGCTGTCGATCAGTTCGGCGTGCAGGATCGGCAGCAACCCGTCGGCGTCGGTCTCGTCGATGACGAAGGTCAGGTTCAGGTCGTTGGACGACTGCGAGATCATGTGCACGCGCTCCTTGCCGAACGTGGCCCACACGTCCGAGAGCTTGTGCAGCAGCGAGCGCATGCCGCGCCCGACCAGGGTGATCGCGGCGCACGGCACGATGATCTTGACCCGGCAGATCTCCGCCAGGTCGGCCGACAGCGCGGCCAGCACGTCGGTGTTGACCAGGTTCTCGCTCGGGTCCAGCGACACGGTGACGTTGGTCTCGGCCGAACCGATCAGGTCCACCGACAGCCCGTGCTTCTTGAACAGCGCGAACACGTCGGCCAGGAAGCCGACCTGCTGCCACATGCCGATGCCTTCCATCGACACCAGCACGATGCCGTTGCGGCGGCTGATCGCCTTGACCCCGGGCACGGTGCGGGCGTTGCCGTCGATGCTGGTGCCGGGCAGCTCCGGGCGCTCGGTGTCCAGGATCGCCATCGGCACGCCGCCGTCGCGGCACGGCTTGATCGAGCGCGGGTGCAGCACCTTGGCGCCGGTGGTGGCGATTTCCTGCGCTTCGTAATAGTCCAGGCGGGTCAGCAGGCGCGCGTCCGGCACTTCGCGCGGATTGGCGCTGAACATGCCCGGCACGTCGGTCCAGATCTCCACGCGGCTGGCGCCGAGCAGCGCGCCGAAGTAGGCGGCCGAGGTATCCGAGCCGCCGCGGCCGAGGATGGCGGTGCCGCCGTCCTCATGCCGGGCGATGAAGCCCTGGGTGATCAGCATGCGCGTGGGCTGGGCGACGAAGCGCGCGCGCCACTGCGGATCGGACTGCCACTGGCACGACACCGACAGGCGCCGCGACCAGGCGCTCTGGTTCGGCTGCGGCGGCAGCGCGTCCAGCCATTGCCGCGCGTCCATCCAGCCCATGTCCAGGCCGTTGGCGCGCAGGTAGGCCGCGCCGAGGGTGGAGGACAGCAGTTCGCCCTGCCCCAGCACCTCGGCCTGCCAGTCCAGCGTGCGCTCGGCGGCGCGCGGATCGGCGAGCAGGCCGCGCAGCGCCGCCAGGCGTTCGCCCAGCACCGCCTCGGCATCCAGCTCCAGTTCGGCCAGGAACTCGCGGTGGCGCTGCTCCAGCGCGGCCACGCGCTGCGCGCTGTCGGCGCTGCCGTCGGCGATCGCGGTCAGTTCGTTGGTGACCCCGGACAAGGCCGACACCACCACCAGCACCCGCGCGCTGGTCTCCTCCGCGCGTTTTTTCGCCAGCGTCCCAATCGTGTCCCAGCGATGACGACGCGACACCGAAGTGCCGCCGAACTTGAGGACGATCCAGCGATCGACAGGAGAGGAAGCTGACATGGAGTGGGGGTGTCTGGAAGGTGGGGAAAACGCCTGCATGCGCGGGCGGAACCCCCGATTCTACTGCCAACCGAGCGCCGATGAGCGAGCGCCGCTACCTGCATCTGGACGTCTTTTCCACCAGCCCGGCGCCAGGGCGTGGTGCTCGATGCCGCCGACCAGGACGCACCGCGCCTGCAGCGCCTTGCGGCGTGGCCGAACCTCCCGGAGACGGTGAGCTTCCCGCCGCCGGACGCGGGCGCGGACCACCGTATTCGCATCTTCACCCCCAGGGCGAACTGCGATTCGCAGGCCACCCCAGCGTCGGCGCCGCCTGGGCGGCGGGCGCGACGTCGCCAGCCATGGACGCGAACTCGGGCGCGATAGCCGCGTCGAACTCCTGGTCGATGGCGAAGACGTGTGGAGTGGCGGCCTGGTGCAAGCGGTGATCGCTGGCAAGATCGCTTGGTAAGCTCCGGCCTCCCCCACCGCAGTCCGGAGTTTCCCCTCATGGCCGCACGCCGCTTCTTCCAGGTCGATGTCTTCTCCGCCCGCGCCGGCAACGGCAATCCGTTGGCCGTCGTGCTCGATGCCGATGGCTTGGACGCCGCCACGATGCAGGCCATCGCGCGCTGGACGCGCCTGCCGGAAACCACCTTCGTGTTCGCGCCGACGCGGCCGGATGCCAGCTACGGCCTGCGCATGTTCAGCCCGCAGAAGGAAGTGCCGTTCGCCGGCCATCCCAGCGTCGGCACCGCGCACGTCGCGCTGGAAGCGGGCATCGCCAGCCCGCGCGACGGCGTCCTGACCCAGGACGGCATCGCCGGCCTGCTGCCGCTGCGGGTCGACGTGGATGCAGGAGTGCGCAGCATCGCCATCCGCACCCCGCGCGCGCAGGTGGCCGAGATCGCCGATGCCGCGGATCCACGCCTGCAGGCGGCGCTGCGCGGCTGGACGCTGGGCGCGCTGCCGCCGGTGCGCATGGACGGCGGCCGCTGCTGGTGGCTGGTCGAAGTGGCCGACGAAGCCGCGCTGCGCGCGCTGGCGCCGGACTGGGATGCGATCGCCGCCCTGGCCGAAAGCACCGCCAGCATGGGCGTGTTCGCCTACGCGCGCGCCAGCGGCCAGGCCTATGCAGTGGCCGTGCGCGCCTTCGTCGGCAACGGCCGGCGCTTCGAGGATGCGGCCTCCGGCGCGGCCAATGCAGTGCTGGCGGCATGGCTGGATCACAGCAAGGCCCTGCCCGGCCACGGCGGCCGCTACGTCGCCAGCCAGGGCCGCGAAGTCGGCCACGATGCGCTGCTGACGCTGTGCGTCGACGAGGCCGGCGAGGTGTGGTCCGGCGGACAGGTGCAGACGGTGATCGAAGGCCACATCGACTGGCCCTGATCGCCGGCCGCCGCCCGGCACTGCAGACGCGAACGCACGCGCAACAACAAAGGGCGCCTCGCAAGGAGGCGCCCTTTGTTTTAGTCGGGCAGGACGTCGACGCGGACGCGGATGCGATCGCCCGGAGGCGAGGCGGTGCGGGTGTGGTAGTAGCGGCCGCCGTATTCGTAGGTCACGTCGTAGCCGTCGACGCGGTCGTAGCGTTCGGTCCGATACGACACCGGGTCGCATTCGCGGACCACGCCGCCACCGTAGCCGCCGCCGTAGCCGCGGGTATTGCTGTCGTAGATCGAGCGGCCGGCCAGGCTGCCGAGCATGGTGCCGACGGCGGTGCCGACGAAACGGCCATTGCCGCCGCCGACGCGGCTGCCCAGCACGGCACCGGCGATGCCGCCGACCACCGACGAGGCGGTGCGGCCGCCATCGGTACCGCGGTAGCCGTAGTCGCTGGCGTAGCTGCCCGACGCCGGGCGGTCGTAGCAGCGCTCGGTGGTCTCGCGCGGGCCGTTGACCTGCACCATGATCGGATCGGCGCGCACCACGCGCGCATATTCGTAGGTGCCGGACGCGTAGCCACGGTCGCGGTAGTCGTCGTAGCGGGTGTAACCGTAATCCTGCGCAGCGGCGGAGCCGATGACGCCGACAGCGAGCGCAGCGGTCAACAGACGGGTCGAGAGCTTGTTCATGGCGATGGTTCCAAGCGCGTGGATCGCGCGACTGCATGCTCGATCCGATGCGGTGAAACCAGACTGAATAGGGACGGCTGTGGCGCGCGCATTTAGTGGCGCGACAGCTAGCGATCGATCGAGCCACGCGGGACGGTGCAGAGGCGCAACGCGTCCTGGCCCGCCATCGGCGACGCCGCAGGTGCGCCGCACACGCGCGGCCCGGCATGCCGCCGGGCCGCGCCGGGGATTCCTCAGCCCAGTTCCGCTTCCAGGCTGATCGGCACCGCGCTCAGCGCCTTGGACACCGGGCAATTCTGCTTGGCGTCGTCGGCCACTTCGCGGAAGCGCGCGGCGTCGATGTTGGGCACCACGGCCTTGACCTTCAACCGGATCTGCGAAAGCTGGGGACCGCCTTCCATCGACAGGTCGACATCGGCGCGGGTGTCCAGCGCGGTCGGCGGGAAGCCGGCTTCGGTCAGCTTGGCCGACAGCGCCATGGTGAAGCAGCCGGCGTGCGCGGCGGCGATCAGTTCTTCCGGATTGGTGCCCTTCTCGTCGCCGAAGCGGCTGTTGAACGCATAGCGGGTGTTCTCCAGCAGGCCGCTCTGCGGCGTGTTCAACCGGCCCTGGCCGGTCTTGAGATCGCCTTCCCAATGCGCGGTGGCGTGACGCGAAATGCCCATGCGAGGCTCCTGTCGGTGAGTGGAGCGCGGACCATAGGGGAGGCGGCGTTACGGGCTTGTGCTTCCGCGCGAAGGCGGCGGCGGCGGCGCGCGACAGCGAAAATGCCCTGGCGCATCGCCGCGGATGTGCCGGCATCGGCGCCGTCCTCGGCAAAAAAGGCGTCGGTCGCGGCGAATATTCGCGTTTTTTGCTTCCGGCCTATTGGCGCGGCGTAGCACATGCCCTACATTTCGCCATGCCGACGGGGTCGGCGCGACCCAAACCACCAAATACGGAATCAGGACATCATGGCAAAGACCGCAAAAAAGGCTGCCCCGAAGAAGGCAGTGAAGAAGGTAGCGACCAAGGCTGCCGCCAAGCCGGCCGCTCCCAAGCCGATCAAGGACGTGCTGAGCAAGTCCGCGCTCGTCGCCCACATCGCCGAAACCAGCGGCGTGATCGCCAAGGACGTGCGCGCCGTGATGGCCTCGCTGGAGCACGCCGTGGCCGGTTCGGTCAGCAAGAAGGGCGCTGGCTCGTTCACCCTGCCGGGCCTGCTGAAGATCACCGCCGTCAGCGTGCCGGCCAAGCCGAAGCGCAAGGGCATCAACCCGTTCACCAAGGAAGAGCAGTGGTTCGCCGCCAAGCCGGCCACCACCAAGCTCAAGGTGCGCCCGCTGAAGAAGCTCAAGGACGCCGCGCTCTGAGCAGCGTCGCCTGATCCAGGCAAGCACACCGACGAGACGGCCCCGGCCGTCTCGTTTTTTTTGTGTCTGCTGCGCATTTGGGTTGACGGCCCGCTAAGGCGACGGCCGCTATACCGGTGATTCCCTTCGACAGGATCACCTGCATGAAACTACAGGGCTTTCTCGACCAACTGCTGCAATCGGCGCAGGGTGCCGCCGGCCAGGCCATGGGCAAGACCGGCACCGCCGCTCCTGCCGCACCGGCGCACGCCGGCGCCGGCGGCCTGGGCGGCCTGCTCAACGCCGACTTCGGCAAGGGAGCCCTCAGCGGCGGCGCACTCGGCCTGCTGCTCGGCAAACACCGCACCACCCGCAAGCTGGCGACCTACGGCGGCCTGGCCGCGTTGGGGCTGATGGCCTATCGCGCCTACGGCGACTACCGCCGTCAGCAACTCGGCGCCGCCGCGCCCGAACCGCAGACCCTGGACCGGCTGCCGCCACTGGAAGTCGAGCAGCACAGCCAGGCGGTGCTGCGCGCGCTGGTCGGCGCGGCCAAGGCCGACGGCCATCTGGACGAGCACGAGCGCCGCCTGATCGAAGGCGAGTTCGCCCGCCTCCACGGCAACGATGCCGACGTGCAGCAGTGGCTGCATGCGGAACTGGAAAAGCCGCTGGATCCGGCCGAGGTGGCGCGCGCGTCGACCAGTCCCGAGATGGCCGCGGAAATGTACCTGGCCAGCTTGCTCGCCGCCGACGAACAAGGCTTCATGGAGCGCAGCTACCTGGACGAACTGGCGCGGCAGCTCGGCATCGACGACGCCCTGAAGCAGCGCCTGCAACAACAGGCGGCTGCCCTGCACGCGGACTGAGCGCATGGCCGCGACGCCCACGCTTTCGCCAGCGCAGCGCCTGCGCCGCGACGTGCTGCGCGCGGCGTTGCTGGCTGCGCTGGCGCTCGCCGCCGCCTGGGCCTGGCGGCATCCGTGGGCGCAGCGCCTACGCGTCGGCTGGGAGTTGGCGCGCGCGCCGGCGCCGACGGCCCTGCACATGCCGGTCGAAGGCGTGGATCCCCGTCGCATCGCGGCCACCTTTGGCGCGCCGCGCGGCCGCGACCGCCAGCACGCCGGCGTGGACATCTTCGCCAGACGCGGCACGCCGGTGGTGTCGGCGACACGCGGCATCGTCGTGGCCATCGCCGACCGCGGCCTCGGCGGCCGCCAGGTCTGGGTGCTGGGCCCAGCCCGGCAGCGGCACTACTACGCGCACCTGCAGGCGTGGGCACCGGGGCTGCAGGTCGGCGACCTGGTGCAGCCCGGCGACCCGCTGGGCGCGGTGGGCGACAGCGGCAACGCGCGCGGCACGCCGCCGCACCTGCACTATGGCGTCTACGCCGAGGGCGGCGCCTATGATCCGCTGCCGCTGCTGCGCGCGGCACGCTGAACGGACGCACTGGAACAGAGCGTCGCGAGCGACAGGCTCGTGGTGCCGCTCGCGCGCGCCTATCTTGGAGGCACACCCCGCGTGCGCCACTGCCATGACTGCCTCCCAACGCTACCGCGTCACCGTCACCCCGATCCAGGACGACGGCCTGCCCTGCCAGGGCCGCTGCACCATCGAACTGGAGGCGCGCTGTCGGCAGGACTGGATGCGCCTGCTCGAGGCGGCACAGCGCCAGCCCGGACTGCGCGGCGACGAGCGCGCCGCACTGATCGTCGGTACGCAGTTGCTGCGCGGCCTGGGCGAGCGCAGCGAGGGAGAGGCGCGTGAACTGCTGGCGCCGCTGCAGCCGGCGCTGGACGCGCTACTGGCACGGCTGGCGCTGCCGGCCGCCTGAGCGACGACTCCCGCGCCGCCGGTTCCGCTAATCGCGCATTCACCGGCCACCGTTATGGTGAATTCCTCTCGTTCGCCCAGGGCTTCCCGATGATCTTCCGCAAGTTCACCCTGCGCGCTGCGGCGCTGCTGGCGCTCGCCACCGCCACCCAGGCCCAGGCCGAGCCGACCATCCAGGGCCACCAGGTCAGCGTCGGTGCCGCCGACGTGCAGCATTACCTGGACAGCAGCTTCCCGCAGACGCACAAGGCGTTGGGCGGGCTGCTCAAGATGACCGTCCGCGACCCGAAGCTGAGCCTGCCGCCGGGCGATCGCCTGAAGATGCAGTTCGACCTGAGCATGGCCACCGGCGGCGGCACGCCGACGCCACTGGGCCAGGTCCTGCTGACCAGCGCCCTGCGCTACGACCAGCAGAGCCAGAGCTTCCACCTGCAGTCCCCGACCATCGATGATTTCCGCCCGGCTGCCAATGGCGGCAAGCTCGACGCCAATACGCGTGAGCTGCTCAATGCCTGGCTGGAGGACTACGCGCGCAAGGAGCCGATCTACAAGCTCGATCCGCGCCTGACCGCGATGCTGGGCGACGTGCAGATCCAGTCGGCCGGCGTGGAGAACGGTTCGCTGGTGGTGCGTTTCAACCAGGACATCGGCAAGCTGGTGCCGGCGGGCATGCTTCCCGCGCAGTAACCCACGCGACGTCCGGGGTGCGGCGGCAGCCGCCACCAGCAGCGCACACCGAAACGGCGGCCTCGGCCGCCGTTTCTGTTCCCAGGTGCTCCCACATCCGCCACCATCGCAGCGGCGCAGGCGAATCGCCAGGCCTCAGCCCAGCGCCTTGGCCACCGCCTGCGCGAACGCCGGGATGTCGTCCGGCTTGCGGCTGGTGATCAGGTTGCCGTCCACCACCACTTCCTGATCCTCCCAGCGCCCGCCGGCATTGGACAGGTCGGTCTTCAGCGACGGCCACGAGGTCACCTGGCGGTCGCGCACCAGCCCGCTCTCGGCCAGCAGCCACGGGCCATGGCAGATCGCCGCCACCGGCTTGCCGGCGCTCGCGAAGGACTGGATGAAGGCGATCGCGGTCGGCTCGGTGCGCAGGCTGTCCGGGTTGATGACGCCGCCCGGCAACACCAGCGCGTCGTAGTCGCCGGCCTGGGCCTGCTGCAGGCGCTTGTCCACCGGCACGCTGTCGCCCCAGTCCTTCTTGTTCCAGCCGCGAATGCTGCTGGCGTCGCCCGGCGCGATCACGTCGACCTGGGCGCCCCAGGATTCGAGCAGGCGCTTGGGTTCCTGCAGTTCCGACTGTTCGAAACCGTCGGTGGCCAGGACAGCCACCTGCTTGCCGGCAAGGGAAGGCATTGCGCTCACGGGACACTCCTCGAGTAGGGGGAGTCCCACCGTAGAAACGCGCCGGTGGCAGTGCCGTGAACCGCGCGTCGGCGCGGCGTGCACGGCTGGACGCGACCTCAGCGCTTGGGCTGCAGCATGGTGCCGGTGCAGTTCTTGGCGCCGCAGCGGCATTCCCAGATCTTCTTCAGCCGTGGCGTGTGACGCTCGGCCAGGGTGATGCCGTAGTTGTAGGTGAGTTCTTCGCCGGGCTTGATATCGCGCAGCGCCTCGATGACCACCTTGTCCTTGCGGCGGTCATCGCCCTCGGCCTCGACGATCACCGCCTCGCAGTTCGGCGCACAGCTGTGGTTGATCCAGCGCGCGTCGTTGCCCTCGTAGTTGGCGTCGATCACGTAGTCGTCGCTGAGGGTGAACAGGAAGGTGTGCCCGGTCTCGACGTCGCCGGCCTCGTCGCGGTCGACCTCGGCATGGCTGCGGCGGCGGCCCTTGTACTCGATGACCCGCTCGCCTTTCTTGAGCGGCAGCACGGCGAATACGCCGTTGCCATGGATGCGGGACTTGCGGGCGGCGATCTTGCGGGGCATGCGGCGATCCGGACAGGAAAGCCTAGATTCTGGCGCACATCGCCCGCGATCCCAAGTCCGCGCCTCCCGGTCCGGCGACCGCGGCCGCCGCGATCGCCCAATCGCCGCGATCGAAAGAAAAGATGAATGGCCCGGTTGGACGCTGCGGCGCAAAAGAGTACAATTTCGGTCCGCATTGAAAAACCACCGCGTCGCCATGCTCCGCGTCACCAAGCTCACCGATTACGCCACCGTCGTGCTGACCGTGCTCGCCGCGCGTCCGAACGAAGTGCTGAGCGCGACCGAACTGGCCGAACAGGCCGGGCTGGAGCCGCCCACGGTCAGCAAGCTGCTCAAGCCGTTGGCCCAGGCCGGCCTGGTCGAGGGCCTGCGCGGTGTGCGCGGCGGCTACCGGCTGGCACGCCCGGCCGACGCCATCACCCTGATCCAGATCGTCGAGGCGATGGAAGGCCCGCTGGCGATCACCGAATGCAGCCACCACGGCAGCCAGTGCAGCATCGCCCAGACCTGCGGCGTGCGCTCCAACTGGCGGTTGATCAACGACGTGGTCGCCGACGCGCTGCGCGGCGTGACCCTGGCGCAGATGCTCCATCCCCTCCCCCCCTCCGGCGATCCGAAACGGCGTTCCATTGCCGTGCGGTTCGCGACCACCTGACCTGTAGGCAGCCCCATGGCCACCGAAAACGCTGAAATCCTGGAACGGCTGGGACGTCGCTACGACGCCGGCTTCGTCACCGACATCGAATCCGATTCGTTCCTGCCCGGCCTGAACGAGGACGTCGTGCGCGCCCTGTCCGTGAAGAAGGACGAGCCGGAATGGATGACCGACTGGCGCCTGGCCGCCTACCGGCACTGGCTGAAGATGCCGATGCCGCACTGGGCCAAGCTGGACATCGCGCCGATCGACTTCCAGGCGCTGAGCTACTACTCCGCGCCCAAGGGCCCGAAGTACGCCTCGCTGGACGAGGTGCCCAAGGAGCTGCTGGACACCTACGACAAGCTGGGCGTGCCGCTGCACGAGCGCGCCAAGCTGGCCGGCGTGGCGGTGGACGCGGTGTTCGACTCCGTTTCGGTCGGCACCACCTTCCGCAAGGAACTCGCCGAGAAGGGCGTGATCTTCTGCTCGATGTCCGAGGCGATCAAGGAACATCCGGAGCTGGTCAGGCAGTACCTGGGCAGCGTGGTGCCGGTCGGCGACAACTTCTTCGCCGCGCTCAACTCGGCGGTGTTCTCCGACGGTAGCTTCGTGTTCATCCCCAAGGGCGTGCGCTGCCCGATGGAGCTGAGCACCTATTTCCGCATCAACGCCGGCCACACCGGCCAGTTCGAGCGCACCCTGATCGTGTGCGAGGACAAGGCCTACGTGTCCTATCTGGAAGGCTGCACCGCGCCGATGCGCGACGAGAACCAGCTGCACGCGGCAGTGGTCGAGCTGGTGGCGCTGGAAGACGCGGAGATCAAGTACTCCACCGTGCAGAACTGGTACCCGGGCGACGAGGAAGGCCGCGGCGGCATCTACAACTTCGTGACCAAGCGCGGCGAATGCCGCGGCGCGCGCAGCAAGATCACCTGGACCCAGGTCGAGACCGGTTCGGCGATCACCTGGAAGTACCCGTCGTGCGTGCTGCTGGGCGACGATTCGGTGGGCGAGTTCCACTCGGTGGCGCTGACCCATCACCGCCAGCAGGCCGACACCGGCACCAAGATGATCCACGTCGGCAAGCGCACCAAGAGCAAGATCGTCAGCAAGGGCATCAGCGCCGGCCGCGGGCAGAACACCTACCGCGGCCTGGTCAAGGTGGAGCGCAGTGCCGAGGGCGCGCGCAACTACACCCAGTGCGACTCGCTGCTGATCGGCAAACAGTGCGGCGCGCATACCTTCCCGTACATCGAGGTCAAGCATCCGACCGCGACCGTCGAGCACGAGGCCACCACCTCCAAGATCAGCGACGACCAACTGTTCTACTGTCGTGCGCGCGGCATCGACCAGGAAAACGCGGTGTCGATGATCGTCGACGGCTTCTGCAAGCAGGTGTTCCGCGAACTGCCGATGGAGTTCGCAGTGGAAGCCAAGAAGCTGCTGGAAGTGTCGCTGGAAGGCTCGGTCGGCTGACGCCTTTCCTTCTCCCTCTGGGAGAAGGTGGCGCGAAGCGCCGGATGAGGGTACGTGCGCAACCTCGCACACCCAAACCCGCGAGATGCTTCGCACCGCACCCTCACCCCAACCCCTCTCCCGGTGGGAGAGGGGCTACATCAAAGAATTCTGACGGACCATCCCATGCTCACCATAGAAAACCTCCACGCTTCCGTCGCCGGCAAGGACATCCTCAAGGGCCTGTCGCTGCAGGTGAAGCCCGGCGAAGTGCACGCCATCATGGGCCCCAACGGCGCCGGCAAGTCCACCCTGGGCAACGTGCTGGCCGGCCGCGACGGCTACGAAGTGACCGCCGGCAGCGTGCGCTTCGACGATGCCGACCTGCTCGAACTGGAACCGGAGGAGCGCGCCGCTGCCGGCCTGTTCCTGGCCTTCCAGTACCCGGTGGAAATCCCCGGCGTGAACAACACCTACTTCCTGCGCGCCGCGCTCAATGCGCAGCGCAAGGCGCGTGGCGAGGCCGAGCTGGATTCGATGCAGTTCCTCAAGCTGGTCCGGCAGAAGCTGGCGGTGCTGCACCTGAAGGACGAACTGCTGCATCGCGGCGTCAACGAGGGTTTCTCCGGCGGCGAGAAGAAGCGCAACGAGATCTTCCAGCTGGCGGTGCTGGAGCCGAAGCTGGCGATCCTCGACGAGACCGACAGCGGCCTGGACATCGACGCGCTCAAGACCGTGGCCGAAGGCGTCAACGCGCTGCGCTCGCCGGAGCGCGCGTTCGTGGTGATCACCCACTACCAGCGCCTGCTCGACTACATCAAGCCGGACGTGGTGCATGTGCTGGCCGACGGCCGCATCGTGCAGACCGGTGGCCCCGAGCTGGCGCTGGAGCTGGAAGCGCACGGCTATGCCTGGCTGAAGGAGCGCGTGGCGCCCGAGGCGGCCGTGCAATGAGCGCCCTGCTCGACTCGCTGGCCGCCGCGTTCCACGGCGATGCCGCACGCCGCGCGCCGCTGGAGCAGGCGCTGCGCGACGGCCTGCCCGGCACGCGCAGCGAAGCCTGGAAGTACACCTCGCTGCGCGCACTGGAACGGCGCAGCTTCGCGCCTGCACCGCAGAACGCGCCGGCGGTGGACGCGGCCTTGCTCGACGGTATCCCGGCGCCGCGCCTGGTGTTCGTCAACGGCCGCGCCAGCGATGCGCTGTCGGATCTGAGCGGCCTGCCGGCCGGGGTGGAGCTGCAGCGGCTGTCGACCATCCTGCGCAGCGGCGACGATGCCATGCGCTTCCTCGGCCGCCGCTTCGAACGCAGCGACGAGGTGTTCGCCCAGCTCAACGCCGCCCTCGCCGACGAAGGCTGCGTGCTGCGGGTGGACGCCGGCGTGCGCGTGGAGCAGCCGCTGCACTTGGTCTTCGTTTCCACCGCCGCCGAGGCCGACCTGGCCTGGCACCACCGCCACCTGATCGAACTGCGCCAGGACGCGACGCTGGCACTGGTCGAGCATCATCTGCATGGCAGCGATGCCGCGCACCTGAGCAACAGCCTGGCGCACGTGCACCTGGCCGCCGGTGCGCAACTGACCCACGCCCGCGTGCAGGACGAGGCGGCGGGCGTCACCGCGCTGCTGCGTACCGATGCGGTGCTGGCGCGCGACGCGCAGTACCGGCGTGTGGACCTCGAACTGGGCGGCGCGCTGGCCCGGCACGAACTCAACGTGCGCCTGGAGGGCGACAACGCCCGACTGGTCGCCAACGGCGTGCTGCTCGGCAACGGCCGGCGCCAGCTCGACACCCGCCTGGGCATCGAGCACATCGCCCGCGACACCGCCTGCGAGCTGCTGTGGCGCGGTGTCGCCACCGGGCGCAGCCGCGTCGCCTTCCATGGTGGCATTCATATCCGCCACGGCGCCGACGGCACCGACGCGGCGCTGTCGAACAAGA
The DNA here is from genome assembly GCF_009192935.1 of Xanthomonas sp. LMG 12461. NCBI lineage: Bacteria > Pseudomonadati > Pseudomonadota > Gammaproteobacteria > Lysobacterales > Lysobacteraceae > Xanthomonas > Xanthomonas sp. LMG 12461. The sequence goes on along the minus strand of NZ_NQYT01000032.1, from coordinate 7,647 downwards.
ACCTGCTGCTCTCCGCCGACGCCGAGATCGACACCCAGCCGGTGCTGGTAATCGATGCCGACGAGGTCAAGGCCGCGCACGGCGCCACCGTTGGCCAGCTCGATGCCAATGCGCTGTTCTACCTGCGCTCGCGCGGCCTGCCGCAGGAACGCGCGCAGCAACTGCTGACCGCCGCGTTCTGCCGCGAACCGCTGCGCGCATTGGAGCCGGCGCTGAGCGAAGGCCTGCTGGCGCGGCTGGAGCGGGCGCTGAGCGACGCGGGCGTGGCATGAACGGGCCCGCCGCGCACAGCGCCGCGCCGCAGGCGCCGGACTGGGATACGGTCCGCCGCGACTTCCCGCTGCTGATGCGGGAAGTGCACGGCAAGCCGCTGGTGTACTTCGACAACGCCAACACCGGGCAGAAGCCGCTGCAGGTGATCGCGGCGACCGACGCGTTCTATCGCCGCCACAACGCCAACGTCAGCCGCGCGGTGCACGCGCTCGGCAGCGAGGCCACCGAGGCCTACGAAGGCGCACGGACCCGGCTGGCGCGCTTCCTCAACGTGCGCGCCGACGAGCTGGTGCTGTGCAGCGGCGCCACCTTCGCGCTGAACCTGGTGGCGTACTCGTGGGCACTGCCGCGGCTGCGCGCCGGCGACACCATCCTGGTGTCGCGCATGGAGCACCACGCCAACATCGTGCCCTGGCAACTGGTCGCGCAACGCACCGGCGCCACGGTCAAGGTCGCCGAGATCACCGCCGACGGCGCGCTGGACCTGGACGCGCTGCGCGCGGCGATGACCGCCGACGTCAAGCTGCTGGCCCTGGCGCACGTCTCCAACGTGCTGGGCACGGTCAACCCGGTGCGCGAGATCTGCCGCGAAGCGCGCAAGCGCGGCATCGTCAGCGTCATCGACGGGTCGCAGGCCGCCCCGCACCGACCACTGGACGTGGCCGCGATCGGCTGCGACTTCTACGCCATCACCGGCCACAAGATGTGCGGCCCGACCGGCACCGGCGCGCTGTGGGCGCGCCGCGAGCACCTGCAGGCGATGCCGCCGTTCCTGGGCGGCGGCGAGATGATCAAGGAAGTCAGCTTCGACGGCACCGTGTTCAACGACCCGCCGCACAAGTTCGAGGCCGGCACCCCCAACATCGCCGGTTTCGTCGGCCTCGGCGCGGCGGTGGACTATCTGCAGGGGATCGGGCTGCAGCACGTGGAAGCGCGCGAGACCGAACTGCTCGCGCACCTCACCGAGGAACTGCAGCGGATCGACGGCCTGCGCCTGTTCGGCACCGCGCCGGGCAAGGCCGCGGTGGTCTCGTTCCTGATCGAGGGCGCGCACGCCCACGACCTGGCCACCCTGCTCGACCTGGAAGGCGTGGCCGTGCGCTCCGGCCAGCACTGCGCGCACCCCCTGCTGCAGTTCTACGGCGTCGCCGCCACCTGCCGCGCCTCGCTGGCGTTCTACAACACGCATGCCGAGATCGAGCGTTTCGTGGCGGCGTTGCGGAAGGTGCGGGCGCTGTTGGGGTGATTGAAGCTGGGAATCGGGAGTAGGAAATCGGGAATCGGCAAAGCGCTCCACGCACGGACTGTGCCTAGCGGGCAAGAGGTGTCCTCGCCTCCTTGAGAGCGCGCATTTCGATTCCCGATTCACCATTCCCCATTGCCGGCGGTACGCCCTAGAATCGGCCCATGCACACGCTCACCTTCCGCACCGCCACCGTCGACGATCTCGACGCCATCGCCGCGCTGGTCACCTCGGCCTATCGCGGCGACAGCAGCCGCGTCGGCTGGACCACCGAAGCCGACCTGCTCGACGGCAACCGCATCGACCGCGAGGTGCTGCGCGCCGACATCCTGCGTCCGCGCAGCCTGGTGTTGCTGGCCGAGCGCGATGGCGAATTGATCGCCTGCGCGCATGTCGCCGACGAGGACGGTGCCGGCTATTTCGGCATGTTCTCGGTGCAGCCGCAGGCGCAGGGCAGCGGTCTGGGCAAGACCGTGCTGGCCGAGGCCGAGCGCATCGCCTGGCAGGAATGGCGGTTGCCGCTGATGCGGATGACCGTGATCGACCTGCGCGAGGAACTCATCGCCTTCTACGAGCGCCGCGGCTATCGTCGCACCGGCATCAAGAAGCCGTTTCCGTACGGCGACGCGCGCTTCGGCCTACCAAAGCGCGACGACCTGCGTTTCGAGGTGCTGGAAAAGCCGCTGGGCGGTGCCGCATGAGCGAGACCTGGACCTTCGTCTGCGCCGACGGCGAACTAGCGCCCGGCGAAATGAAGACGGTGTGGGACGAAGTGACCGACACGCCGATCGTGGTGTTCAACTTCGATGGTCAGTTCTATGCGCTGGAAGACCGCTGCAGCCACGAGGACTACGAGCTGTCCCCCGGCACCTTCGACCCTGCTGCCGGCAGCATCGAATGCGTGCTGCACGGCGCCCGCTTCGACGTGCGCGACGGCCGCGCCCTGTGCGCGCCGGCCTACGGCCCGGTGCCGAAGTTCCCGGTGAAGTCTGAACACGGCGGGCTGTGGACGCGCGACGACCGCGGTTGAGGCCACGCGTCTTCGTCGCGAACCGGCGCTAACCGCGTCCTTCGTCATCTCTGCAGCGCCGCTCACGGCGATCGCCACATCAAGCTCCCTTACCTGCAGCAAGCGCAACGCTTGCTGGCACGTTGCGCGTGCGCGTCCGCAAGGCGGTAACCGGATGGAAAGACCATCTCGATCAATCCGATTCAAGATCCCGATTTCTCGGCCGCTAAGGGGAGACCATGTAGACGAATATGCAACTTCGTCACGATTACGTGAAATATCCATTGCATTTCGTATCGGTTAGTTAAGCGACACCCCTGGTACTCCCATCCCCCTTGCTAGGACCAGAGCATGACCGCTCTTCTGCACCGCTTTAACGTCTCCAGACGCCTTTCCATCGCGTTCGGCCTGCTCATCCTGCTGTCCTGCGGGCTGGTGGTCGGCGGCCTGGTCACCCTTTCGCAGGCGCGCAGCCAGTTGGACACCGTCGCCCGCCGCACCGTGTCCAGCATCGTCTATACCAACGAAATGCTCGATGCCAGTTCGGACATCGGCATCCAGTTGCGCAACATCGTGCTGCCGACCACGCAGGAAGAGAACATCGCCTTCGCCAAGATCATGGTGACGGAACTGCGCCGTTATCGCGAATACTGCACCAAGCTGTTCGCCATCCCCGCCACCAGCGCGCGCGATCGCGCCTTGCGCGAGCAGATGAACCGGACCTACGCGCAGGCGAGCGAGGTCAACCAGAAAGTGCTGGAACTGGGCCTGACCTACAAGTCCGACGACGCGATGAAGGTGCTGCTGCAGCAGGCCGCGCCGGCGACTCAACGTTGGCGCGAGGCGATTAGCGCCTACGCCAGCTGGCAACGCAACAACGGTGAACAAGCCTACGCCGATGCGACCGCGGTGATGGCGCGCGGCCGCTTCCTGCTGATCGCCGGCGGCCTGGCCGTGGTGTTGGTCAGCAGCCTGCTGGCCTGGCTGATCACCCGCAGCCTGACCGTGCCGCTGGCCCGCGCCACCCGCGCCGCCGAAGCCATCGCCGAGGGCCGCCTGGACAACGACGTGACCACCGACGCGCGCGACGAGCCCGGCCGCCTTTTGGTCGCGATGGGCCGCATGCAGACCCAGTTGCAGCGCTTCTCCCGCGAAACCGCCTTGATGATTGAGCTGCATGCCGACAAGGACATCAGCCACCGCATGCCGCAGGACTTCCCCGGCGTGTACGGCGAACTGAGCAAGGGCATCAACACCATGATGTTCGAGCACCTGGACGCCATCGTCGAGGCGGTCGAGATCCTCAACGAATACGCCAACGGCGATCTGCGCCGCGATGCGCGCCGGCTGCCCGGCAGCCGTGCGGTGCTGCACGAGTCGATGGATGCGGCCAAAGCCAGCCTGCTGGCGATCAATACCGAGATCAAGCGCCTGGCCGCCGCAGCGGCGGCCGGCGACTTCAGCGCCCGCGGCGATGCGACCAGTTTCCAGCACGACTTCCGGCTGATGGTGCAGGACCTCAACGCAATGATGGAGGTCAGCGACGTCAATCTGGGCAAGCTGTCGGCGTTGCTGCAGTCCATCGCTGCCGGCGACCTCACCACCCGCATGCATGGCGACTTCCACGGCGTGTTCGCACGGATGCGCGAGGACGCCAACGCCACCACCGACCAGCTGACCGGCATCGTCGCGCGCATCCAGACCGCGGCCAGCAGCATCAGCGCAGCCGCCGGCGAGATCGCCAGCGGTAACGACGACCTGTCGCGCCGCACCGAGCAGCAGGCGGCCAGCCTGGAGGAAACCGCGGCCTCGATGGAAGAGTTGACCTCGACCGTGCGCCAGAACGCCGAACACGCCCGCCAGGCCAACCAGTTGGCGGTCGGTGCGGCCTCGGTGGCCTCGCAGGGCGGCATGGTGGTGGGCCAGGTGGTCGAAACCATGAGCGGCATCGAGGCCTCGTCAAAGAAGATCGCAGACATCATCTCGGTGATCGACGGCATCGCCTTCCAGACCAACATCCTGGCACTCAACGCCGCGGTCGAAGCCGCCCGCGCCGGCGACCAGGGCCGCGGCTTCGCGGTCGTCGCCACCGAAGTCAGGACCCTGGCGCAGCGCTCGGCCAACGCCGCCAAGGAGATCAAGACGCTGATCGACGAGTCGGTCGGCCGCGTCGCCGAGGGGTCCGCTCTCGTCGACCAGGCCGGCAAGACCATGCAGGAGATCGTGGGCTCGGTGCAGCGGGTGACCGACATCATGGGCGAGATCTCGGCGGCGTCGCAGGAACAGTCGGCGGGCATCGAGCAGGTCAACCAGACCGTCACCCAGATGGACGAGGCCACCCAGCAGAATGCGGCGCTGGTGGAGGAAGCCACCGCCGCGGCGCGTTCGATGGAAGACCAGGCCGGCCAACTCACCCAGGCGGTGGCGCTGTTCAAGATCGACACCCGCAGTACCGCGACGCGCAGCGCAACAGCGCCACGCACGCGCGCGGCCGAAGTGCTCGACCCCGCGGCCTGAGTCGCCTCGGCACGGCGGGTGATGCGCCTTCCCGGCGCGTCACCGGCCGTGCGCTGCCGCCCACACCTGGCGGCGTCGGAGCCGGCTGCGGCACACTGTGCGCCTCCCCCTTGCGAGCGCGCCCATGAAGATCGTCGAAGTCCGTCACCCGCTGGTACAGCACAAGATCGGCCTGTTGCGCGACGCGGCGCTGAGCACCAAGGGCTTCCGCGAACTGGTCACCGAGCTGGGCACCCTGCTCGGCTACGAGGCCACCGCCGACCTGGAGACCGAGACCCACACCATGGAGGGTTGGGCCGGCCCGACCCAGGTACAGCGCATCGCCGGCGCCAAGATCACCCTGGTGCCGATCCTGCGCGCGGGACTGGGCATGCTGCCGGGCGTGCTGGCGCTGATTCCCGCGGCGCGGGTCAGCGTGGTCGGCCTGCAGCGCGACGAGGAGACGCTGCAGCCGGTGCCCTATTTCGAACGTCTCACCGGACGACTGGAGGAGCGCGACGCGCTGATCCTGGATCCGATGCTGGCCACCGGCGGCACCCTCATCGCCACCGTGGACATGCTCAAGCGCGCCGGTGCGCGGCGGATCAAGGGCATCTTCCTGGTCGCCGCGCCGGAAGGCCTGCAGGCCCTGGAAGCGGCGCATCCGGACGTGGAGGTGTACACCGCCGCCATCGACGACCATCTCAACGAGAAGGGCTACATCCTGCCAGGCCTGGGCGACGCCGGCGACCGCATCTTCGGCACCCGTCTGGGCTAGGGCGTGTCATCAATCCCCGAGCATGCCGCGCCGCGGTTACGCATGCCTGTGGCAAGGAAGAACGAGGAAGTGGATGCGCGTCCACGCCCGAGCGATAACGCGGCCATGGGCGCGCGCAATCGCGGCCCTTCGGGTTGGGCCTGGCAGGCGCGCGGCCGGCGCCGCGCGGCTTGACCTGACGGCCAGTCAGGCGCTGCGCCACGCAACGCCGGCAGCGCGCCTGCCAGACCCAACGCGGCATACTCGGGAATCGGTGACACGCCCTAAGCGGCGCCATCCGCGCCGTCCGGCATCAGCGCTGCAGTACCTGCAGCGCGGCGCTCACGTACACCAGCGGCGCATTCCAGTTGATCGCCACTTCGTTGGTGGCGTAGCTGCATTCCTTGTCCAGGTACGACAGCGCCGGCAGCGACGACGTGTAGGCGTGCTTGCACGCGTCGGCGTCCTGCTGCCCCGGCTGCGGACCGCCCACCAGCCATCCCGGCACCGGCGTGGCGACGCCGTCGGCGATGGAGATGCGATGGTGGATGTGCATCGGCGAGCGCGCGCCGATGCCGGTGACGAAGGACATGCCCAGCGGGTTGCGGCCGAGCACGTAGTCCAGCTGCGACTGCGCGGCCTGCAGGTATTCGGGCTTGTGCTGCAACTGGTAGGCCTGCAGCAGCATCATCGCCTGGTTCATCGCGGTGGCGTTGCTGCCCCAGTGGAAATCGGCGTCGCGCATGGTCACGCGCCAGGCCGAGCCCTGCCACACCTGCACCAGGTGATCGGCCAGGCCCTCGATCTCGTCGGCGATGCGCGCCTGGTCGGCACGCGGGGTCAGCCGCGCACGGTGCTGCGCCAGCGACATCCACGCCAGCCCGCCGACCTGGCGCCAGTCGGGCACGCTGGCCGGCACCTTGCGCGCCATCGCCGCCTCGTAGAAGGCGTCGTCGGCGGTAGCCAGATACAACTCGGTCGCGGCCCAGGCGAACTCGTCGTCGAACCGGGTGTCCTCGTAGGCGCCGGTATGCACGTCGGCCGGTTGCGTGTAGGCCACGTCCGGATGCGCCTGCGCCCAGGTCCACGCGCGCCGCGACGCCTCCAGCATGCGCGTGGAGATGCCGCCGAACTGCGCGTCGTACGGCGCGTAGATGCGGCTGGCCTGGGCCATCACCGCAGCGAAGTCGAGCGTGGCCGCGGTGCTCTTCTGCACCACGTAGCGCGGCGCGCGCGCCTGGTCCGGCATCTGCATGCCGGCGAAGTCCAGGTTGGTCAGCTTGTGGTACACGCCGCCGTCGTGCGGGTCCTGCATCGCCAGCAGCCACTGCAGGTTCCAGTCGACCTCGCGCAGGATGTCCGGCACGTCGCCGCCGCTGTCGGGAATGCCTTCCGGGTGCGTGCTGAAGTAGGTGGGGAACTGCTCGTAGGCGGCCAGCAGGGTATAGACGGTGATGCCGGAGCTGACCACGTACTTGTTGTAGTCGCCGGCGTCGTACCAGCCCTTGGGCGCGGCGATCACGGTCCCGGCCGGGCGCTCCGGCGAGGCCGCCGAGGCATGCACCAGCACGTGGTCGTCGGGATGGCCGGCAGCGCGCGCGTGGCGGCCGGCGTAAGTGCCGTCCAGCGCGGTGCTGGCGCGGTTGTAGTAGTAGGCCTTGAGCGCGGCGCGCGACAGCGCGTTGTAGGCGTCTTCGCCGATGGCGAAGCTATCCGAGGGCGGCAGGCCGACGACCTGCAGGCGGTAGCGGCCCGGCGTGCGCAACGCGGAGAAATCGGCGATGCGCACGGTCTGCTGCGCCGGCGGCCACGCCGCGGCGGCGCCGAGGGTGCCGCGCAGCACCACCTCGTCGCCGTCGGCGCGCACGA
>NZ_NQYT01000031.1:0-46664 GCF_009192935.1 Xanthomonas sp. LMG 12461 | reverse complement strand
CAGGCGGGCGACAACGCGGGCTTGCTGCTGCGCGGCACCAAGCGTGACGACGTGGAGCGCGGCCAGGTGCTGTGCAAGCCGGGTTCGATCAAGCCGCACACCGAGTTCGAAGCCGAGGTGTACGTGCTGTCGAAGGACGAGGGCGGCCGTCACACCCCGTTCTTCAAGGGCTACCGTCCGCAGTTCTACTTCCGCACCACCGACATCACCGGTGCGGTGCAGCTGCCGGAAGGCGTGGAAATGGTGATGCCGGGCGACAACGTCAAGATGGTGGTGACGCTGATCAACCCGGTGGCGATGGACGAAGGCCTGCGCTTCGCGATCCGCGAGGGCGGCCGTACCGTCGGCGCCGGCGTGGTGGCCAAGATCATCAAGTAATGCCTTCCGGCGGCGAAGGCCGCCGGCTGGAATCGCCAGCGACCTCGGTCGCCGGCATCGCGAGGGGTCGGCGTAAGCCGGCCCTTCGTCGTTTTCGAGTGTGCGAACGTTCTGGCGATTTGTTGGCGCGAGGTGTTGCGGAGGCGTGAAGTCGTCGCTATAATGCGCGGCTCGGCGTTCCTGGGTAGGGCGCCGGTAAGACAGCGAAAAGAGAGGCAGGACGCCGCTCGTGTTCGCAGGACCGGGAAGGTCGCGTTGCATGGAGCACTCAACAGCCCTGGGTTGTTGACGCTGCTCTAGCTGCGCATTATACTTTTCCGTCTGGGCAGGCCGGGTCGACTGGTCTGCCCCAGTTTTTGGGGCGGAGGAATGCCCCCGCCGAGCCGGATGCTCTGCGGTACGACATCAGGAAACAACCGGGGCAGGTATCCCAGAGGCCTTGCCCGTCGCTCTTTTAACGAAGGAACCCACCGTCATGGCGGACCAAAAGATCCGGATTCGGCTGAAGGCGTTCGATCATCGTTTGATCGACCGTTCGGCCAGCGAGATCGTCGAGACGGCCAAGCGGACCGGCGCGCAAGTGCGTGGCCCGATCCCGCTGCCGACCAAGATCGAACGCTACACCATCCTCGTTTCCCCGCACGTCGACAAGGACGCGCGTGACCAGTACGAGACCCGCACGCACAAGCGCGTGCTCGACATCGTCGACCCCAACGACAAGACCGTGGACGCGCTGATGAAGCTCGAGCTCGCGGCTGGCGTCGATGTCCAGATCAAGTTGACCTGAGGACTACGACCATGACGAAGAAGTATTCGTTGGGCTTCGTGGGCCGCAAGGCCGGCATGAGCCGCGTCTTCACCGAAGACGGCCGCTCCATCCCGGTCACCCTGATCGAAGCGACCCCGAACCGCATCACCCAGCTCAAGACCGTCGAAGCCGACGGCTACAGCGCCGTGCAGATCACCGTGGGCGCCCGTCGCGCCGCGCTGGTCAACAAGCCGGCGTCCGGCCATTTCGCCAAGGCGAAGGTCGAAGCGGGTCGCGGCCTGTGGGAGTTCCGCGTCGAGGACGCGCAGCTGGGCGAGTTCGCCGTCGGCGGCGAAATCAAGGCGGACATCTTCGCCGTCGGCCAGAAGGTCGACGTCCAGGGCGTCACCAAGGGTAAGGGCTTCCAGGGCACCATCAAGCGGCACAACTTCCGCATGGGCGATGCCACCCACGGTAACTCGCTGTCGCATCGCGCGCCGGGTTCGCTGGGTCAGCGCCAGACCCCGGGTCGCGTTTTCCCGGGCAAGAAGATGTCCGGCCACATGGGCGCGGTGCAGCAGAGCACGCAGAATCTGGAAGTGGTCAAGGTCGACGTCGAGCGTGGCCTGATCGCCATTCGCGGCGCTGTGCCTGGCGCTGCCGGTGGCGACGTGATCGTGCGTCCGGCTAGCAAGGCATAAGGAGAGATGACGATGGAACTCGTTATCACGGGTAGCAACAACAAGGTCTCGGTCTCCGACGCCGTGTTCGGCCGCGATTTCAGCGAGGATCTGGTTCACCAGGTCGTCGTCGCCTATCGCAACGCCGGCCGCGCCGGCACCAAGGCGCAGAAGACGCGTTCGGAAGTCAACGGCACCACCAAGAAGTCGAAGAAGCAGAAGGGCGGTGGCGCTCGCCACGGCGCGCTGACCGCTCCGATCTTCGTCGGCGGTGGCGTGACCTTCGCGGCCAAGCCGCGCAGCTTCGAGCAGAAGGTCAACCGCAAGATGTACCGCGCGGCCATCTGCGCGATCCTCTCGGAACTGAACCGCCAGGGCCGCCTGATGGTCGTCGACGCGTTCGACGTCGAGGCCAGCAAGACCAAGGGCCTGGTCGAGAAGCTGAAGGGTCTGGAAGTGGGCAAGCGCCCGCTGATCGTGACCGAAGAAGCGTCCGAGCATCTGTACCTGTCCGCCCGCAACCTTCCCTACGTGGAAGTGCGCGACGTGCAGGGCCTGGATCCGGTGTCGCTGGTCGGGGCCGATACGGTCGTGATCACCGCCGATGCGGTCAAGAAGGTCGAGGAGTGGCTGGCATGAGCAGCAACGAAAAAATCTTCAGCGTGCTGCGCGCTCCGCGTGTCTCCGAAAAGACCGCGCGCCTGCAGGAACTCTCCAATCAGTACGTCTTCGAGATTTCGAACGAAGCCACCAAGGCCGATGTCAAGGCCGCGGTCGAGCAGCTGTTCGACGTCAAGGTCGAGTCGGTCAACGTGTTGAACGTCAAGGGCAAGAACAAGTCCTTCCGTTCGCGCAGCGGTCGTCGCGGCGATTGGCGCAAGGCGTACGTGCGTCTGGCCGAAGGCCAGTCCATCGACGTAACGGCCAAGGCCTGAGGTACATCCCATGCCATTGATGAAATTCAAGCCCACCTCCGCAGGCCGTCGTTCGGCCGTGCGCGTGGTCACGCCCGATCTGCACAAGGGCGCCCCGCACGCTGCACTGGTGGAAAAGCAGAGCAAGTCCGGTGGTCGTAACCACCACGGCCGCATCACCACCCGCCACGTCGGCGGTGGCCACAAGCAGCACTACCGCGTCATCGACTTCAAGCGCAACAAGGAAGGTATCCCGGCGCGCGTGGAGCGGATCGAATACGATCCCAACCGCACCGCCCATATCGCCCTGCTGTGCTACGCCGACGGCGAGCGCCGCTACATCATCGCGCCGAAGGGCCTGAAGGCCGGCGATCAGGTGATCGCGGGTTCGGATGCGCCGATCAAGACCGGCAACACCCTGCCGCTGCGCAACATCCCGGTCGGTACCACCGTCCACGGGATCGAGCTGAAGCCGGGCAAGGGCGCGCAGATCGCGCGTGCCGCCGGCGCCGCGGTGCAGCTGGTCGCGCGTGAAGGCATCTACGCCACCCTGCGTCTGCGCTCCGGCGAAATGCGCAAGGTGCCGTCCGAGTGCCGCGCCACCATCGGCGAAGTCGGCAACGACGAGCACAACCTCGAGAAGCTGGGCAAGGCGGGCGCCAAGCGCTGGCGCGGCGTGCGTCCGACCGTTCGCGGTGCGGCCATGAACCCGGTCGACCACCCGCACGGTGGTGGTGAGGCGAAGGCCGGTCAGGGTAATCCGCATCCGGTCACCCCGTGGGGTGTCCCGACCAAGGGTTACAAGACGCGCCATAACAAGCGCACCGAACAATTCATCGTCCGCGATCGTAGGGGCTAATCGACCATGGCACGTTCACTCAAGAAGGGCCCGTTCGTCGATCACCACCTCGTCAAGAAGGTGGAGGCCGCGGCCGGTAGCAAGCGTCCGATCAAGACCTGGTCGCGTCGCTCGATGATCCTGCCGGAGATGGTGGGTTTCACCATCGCCGTGCATAACGGCAAGAACCACGTTCCGGTGCTGGTCAACGAGAACATGGTCGGCCACAAGCTCGGCGAATTTGCCGTCACCCGGACCTTCAAGGGTCACGGTGGCGACAAGAAGTCGGGCCGGTAAGGAGAGATGACGATGGAAGCGAAAGCAATCCTGCGCACCGCGCGCATCTCCCCGCAGAAGGCCCGCCTGGTCGCCGACCAGGTCCGTGGTCTTTCCGCCGAGCGGGCGGTCAACCTGCTGAAGTTCTCGGACAAGAAGGCTGCCCACCTGATCAAGAAGGTGGTGGAGTCGGCGATCGCCAATGCCGAGAACAATCAAGGCGCGGATGTCGACGAGCTGAAGGTCAAGACCATCATGGTTGATGAAGGTCCGACCCTGAAGCGTTTCATGGCGCGGGCGAAAGGCCGCGGTACCCGCATCCTCAAGCGCACCAGCCACATCACTGTGGTTGTGGGCGCCGCCAAGTAAGCGGAAAGGAAAAGACGATGGGTCATAAAGTTCATCCGATCGGAATCCGCCTGGGTATCGCCAAGGACTGGAATTCCAAGTGGTACGCCAACAAGGCCGAGTTCGCCGGTTACCTGGCAGCCGACCTCAAGGTCCGCGAAATGCTGCGCAAGAAGCTGGCGCAGGCGGGCATCAGCAAGATCCTGATCGAGCGTCCGGCCAAGACCGCGCGCGTGACGATCCACACCGCCCGTCCGGGCGTGGTGATCGGCAAGCGCGGTGAGGACATCGAGAAGCTGCGCAAGGAAGTGAGCGAGATGATGGGCGTCCCCGCCCACATCAACGTCACCGAAGTGCGCAAGCCGGAGCTGGACGCGCAGCTGGTCGCCGAGTCGATCGCGCAGCAGCTGGAGCGTCGCATCATGTTCCGCCGCGCGATGAAGCGCTCGGTCGGCAACGCGATGCGCCTGGGTGCCCTGGGCATCAAGGTCAACGTCGCCGGCCGCCTGAACGGTGCGGAAATCGCCCGTTCCGAGTGGTACCGCGAGGGCCGCGTGCCGCTGCACACGCTGCGTGCCGACATCGACTACGGCTTCGCCGAAGCCAAGACGACCTACGGCATCATCGGCATCAAGGTCTGGATCTACAAGGGCGAGATCTTCGATTTCTCCCAGGTTGGCCAGGAAAAGCAGGACGATTCCCCGCGCAACGATCGTAACGATCGCGGCGACCGTGGCGACCGTCCGTCGCGTCCGGCCCGTGAAGCGAGGTAACGGCAATGTTGCAACCCAAGCGAACCAAATACCGCAAGATGCACAAGGGTCGTAACGACGGCCTGGCGTGGAGCGGAAACGCCGTCAGCTTCGGCGAGTACGGGCTGAAGGCCACGGCGCACGGTCAGCTGACCGCGCGCCAGATCGAAGCGGCGCGCCGCTCGATCAGTCGCTACGTCAAGCGCGGCGGCAAGATGTGGATCCGCGTGTTCCCGGACAAGCCGATCACCAAGAAGCCGATCGAAGTGCGAATGGGCTCCGGTAAGGGTAACGTCGAGTACTGGGTCGCGCAGATCCAGCCCGGTCGCATGATCTATGAAATCGAAGGCGTCGGCGAAGATGTCGCGCGCGAGGCGTTCCGCCTGGCCGCTGCCAAGCTTTCGGTGACCACCACCTTCGTGACCCGGACGGTACGCTGATGGACATCAAACAACTCCGCGAGAAGTCGGCCGACGATCTGAAGGCCCACCTGACCGATCTGCGCAAGGAGCAGTTCGCCCTGCGCATGCAGCAGGTCACCGGGCAGCTGCCGAAGACTCACGAAACCCGCCGGGTGCGCCGCGAGATCGCTCGCGTCAAGCACCTGCTCGGCAGCACGAAGTAAGGATGGCCGCGATGAGCGACAATAACGAAAGCAAGACGCTGCGCACGGTCGAAGGCCGTGTGGTCAGCAACAAGATGGACAAGACCGTCACCGTGCTGGTGGAGCGTCAGGTCAAGCATGCGCTGTACGGCAAGTACATCAAGCGCTCGACCAAGCTCCACGCCCACGACGCCGACAACGCCTGCAACGAAGGCGATGTCGTGCGCGTGACCGAGATTGCGCCGATGTCCAAGACCAAGAACTGGCGGGTGGTGGAAATCGTCACCCGCGCGGCCGAATAAGGGAGATCTGAATCATGATCCAGATGCAGAGCTACCTCGACGTCGCCGACAATTCCGGTGCCAAGGAAGTGATGTGCATCAAGGTGCTCGGCGGCTCCAAGCGCCGCTACGCGCACATTGGCGACATCATCAAGGTCACCGTCAAGGACGCGATCCCGCGCGGCAAGGTCAAGAAGGGCGAAGTCTACGACGCCGTCGTCGTGCGTACCCGCAAGGGTGTGCGTCGTCCGGACGGTTCGTTGATCCGCTTCGACGGCAACGCCGCGGTGTTGCTCAACAACAAGCAGGAGCCGATCGGCACGCGCATCTTCGGGCCTGTGACCCGCGAGCTGCGGTCCGAGAAGTTCATGAAGATCGTCTCGCTCGCTCCCGAAGTGCTGTGAGCGGAGGACATACACATGGCTAACCGTATCAAGAAGGGCGACCAGGTCGTCGTCACCACCGGCAAGGACAAGGGCAAGCAGGGCGAAGTCGTCCGCGTCGACGGCGACCGCGTGGTCGTCTCCAACGCGAACATCGTCAAGCGCCACACCAAGCCGAACCCGCAGGCGGGCGTCGCCGGCGGCGTGGTCGAGCGCGAAGCGTCGATCCATATTTCCAACGTGGCGATCCTCAACCCGGCCACGGGCAAGGGCGACCGCGTTGGCTTCAAGGTGCTGGAGGATGGACGCAAACTGCGTGTGTTCCGCTCCAGCGGTGAGGCGCTCGACGCCTGAGGAATGACACAATGACTTCCCGTCTCGAAAAGATCTACAAGGAAGAAGTGGTACCGGCTCTGATGAAGAAGTTCGGTTACACCAATCCGATGGAAGTGCCGAAGCTGGTCAAGGTCACGCTGAACATGGGCGTGGGCGAGGCCGCGACGAACAAGAAGATCCTGGAAAACGCCGTCGCCGACATGGCCAAGGTCTCCGGCCAGAAGCCGGTGGTGACCAAGTCGCGCATCTCGGTGGCGTCGTTCAAGATCCGCGATGGTTGGCCGATCGGCTGCAAGACCACGCTGCGTCGCGCCAAGATGTACGAGTTCCTGGACCGCCTGATCAACATCTCGCTGCCGCGCGTGCGCGACTTCCGTGGTGTCTCGGGGCGTTCGTTCGACGGCCGCGGCAACTTCAACATGGGCGTGAAGGAGCAGATCATCTTCCCGGAAATCGACTTCGACGCCGTCGACGCGATCCGCGGTATGGATATCGCCATCACCACCACCGCCAAGACCGACGCCGAAGCCAAGGCGCTGCTCGAAGCGTTCAAGTTCCCGTTCCGTAACTGATTGACAGACGGGATTCGGGATTCGGGATTCGGGATGGAAGGGCGCTGCGCCCGTCACATCCCGGGTTCTGGAAATCTCCAATCCCCAATCTCGAATCCCGAGGATTTACAGATGGCAAAGACCTCCATGGTCAACCGCGACATCAAGCGCAAGAAGCTGGCGAAGAAGTTCGCCGACAAGCGTGATGCGCTGAAGAAGATCATCGCCTCCGGCACCGCCTCGTACGACGAGAAGGCCGAGGCCGTGACCAAGCTGCAGAAGCTGCCGCGCGATTCGTCGCCGAGCCGCCAGCGCACCCGTTGCGAACTGTCCGGCCGTCCGCGTGGCGTGTACGGCAAGTTCGGCCTGGGCCGCAACATGCTGCGCAAGGCGACCATGAACGGCGACGTTCCGGGCCTGCGCAAGGCCAGCTGGTAATGCCAGCGGCGCCGGTCCCGTTCGCGGGGCCGGGCAGGGCGGTCTAGCCGCCCGCGTGTCGTTCAGACAACGAGTCCGACGCAAGTCGGACTTTTTGTCGTATACTCCCGCTCCTTGCCTCGCGGCAGGGACGGGTATGGCAGCCGCCGCGGGTTCCTCCGGCGGCTGCGCGCTTCACCCCCTGCGTCATTCCACCGCTCCACCACACAAGATTTTCGCGAAAGCGGATATCGGTGCACTCAAAGGTAGACACCATGAGCATGACTGATCCCATCGCCGACCTGCTGGTCCGCATCAAGAATGCGGCCGCGGTTGGTAAGCCGACGGTGAAGATGCCGTCCTCCAAGATCAAGGTTGCGATCGCCGAAGTGCTGAAGGCCGAAGGCTATATCAGCGATCTGCGCGTCAACGCGATCGAAAACAACAAGTCCGAACTGGAAATCGTGCTGAAGTATTTCGAGGGCCGTCCGGTCATCGATACGCTCAAGCGCGTTTCGCGTTCGGGTCTGCGCCAGTATCGCGGCAAGACCGAGCTGCCGAAGGTTCTCGGCGGTCTGGGCGTTGCCATCATTTCCACGTCCAAGGGCATCATGACCGATGCGCAGGCCCGTCAGGCCGGCGTCGGTGGCGAAGTCCTGTGCTTCGTGGCCTAAGGGAAGGAGTACTCACATGTCCCGCGTAGCCAAGAAGCCGATCTCCCTCCCGAAGGGCGTCGAACTCACCGTCCAGGCCGATCAGGTCAGCGTCAAGGGCCCGAAGGGCACCCTGTCGCTGCCGAAGCCGGCCGGCGTCGAAATCAAGCAGGAAAACGGTGTCGCCACGCTGTCGGCGAACGATCCGTCGCACATCGCCATCACCGGCACCGTCCGCGCCATCCTGGCGAACATGGTGCAGGGCGTGTCCGCGGGCTTCGAGCGCAAGCTCGAGCTGGTGGGCGTCGGCTACCGTGCCACGATGCAGGGCAAGGACCTGAGCCTGGCGCTCGGTTTCTCGCACCCGATCGTGTTCAGCGCGCCGGAAGGCATCACCCTGGCCGCTCCGACCCAGACCGAGATCCTGGTGCAGGGCGCCGACAAGCAGCGCGTCGGCGAAGTCGCCGCCAAGATCCGCGGTTTCCGTCCGCCGGAGCCCTACAAGGGCAAGGGTGTGAAGTACGCCGGTGAAGCCATCATTCGCAAGGAAGCCAAGAAGGCCTAAGGCAGGTCCTTCTGCGAGGAGCCCGGCCATCCATGGCCGGACTCTCCACTGCAAAAGCCTGTTCCCCTTCAGCTTTCCTAGGACACATACCATGAGCATCAACAAGAACATCGCCCGCCTGCGTCGCGCCAAGTCGACCCGCGCCCACATCCGCGAGCTCGGCGTCGCCCGCCTGTCGGTGCTGCGCACCGGCCAGCACCTCTACGCGCAGGTCTTCACCGCCGACGGCTCCAAGGTCCTCGCCGCGGCGAACACCCTGCAGGCCGACGTCAAGGACGGCCTGAAGAACGGCAAGAACAGCGACGCCGCCGCCAAGGTGGGCAAGCTGATCGCCGAGCGCGCCAAGGCCGCGGGCGTCGAGAAGGTCGCCTTCGACCGCTCGGGCTACCGCTACCACGGCCGCATCAAGGTGCTGGCCGACGCCGCGCGCGAAGGCGGCCTGCAGTTCTGATCCTTGCGGGCGCGGCGATGCCGCGTCCGTCCTGCCGATGCGGGCTGCATCGGACCTTGGCGCGCCTTCTGCGCGCGTCCGGGGAACACGGCTCCAGACCACAACCACAAGCGGCAACGAAGCCGTAAATCTTTTCCTCTATCAAGGACATCACAATGGCTGAAGAACAGCGTGCACCGCGGGGTCGTGATCGCGACCGCAACCGCGAAGAGAAAGTCGACGACGGCATGATCGAGAAGCTGGTCGCGGTCAACCGCGTCAGCAAGACGGTCAAGGGCGGTCGCCAGTTCACCTTCACCGCGCTGACCGTGGTCGGCGACGGCAACGGCAAGATCGGCTTCGGTTACGGCAAGGCGCGCGAAGTGCCGGTCGCGATCCAGAAGTCGATGGAGTATGCACGCAAGGGCATGCTCAACATCGATCTGAACAACGGCACCCTGTGGCACCCGGTGAAGTCCGGCCACGGCGCTGCGCGCGTGTTCATGATGCCGGCCTCGGAAGGTACCGGCGTGATCGCCGGCGGCGCCATGCGCGCCGTGCTGGAAGCGGTGGGCGTGAAGAACGTGCTGGCCAAGGCCGTCGGTTCGCGCAACCCGATCAACCTGGTGCGCGCCACCCTGCGCGGCCTGGAAGACATGCAGTCGCCGGCCCGCATCGCGGCCAAGCGCGGCAAGAAGGTGGAGGATCTGACCCATGGCTAATGAATCCACCAAGACCGTCAAGGTGCGCCTGGTGCGCGGCCTGCGTGGTACCCAGTCGCGTCACCGCCTGTCGGTGCGTGCCCTGGGCCTGAACAAGCTCAACGATGTGCGCGAACTGAAGGACAGCCCGCAAGTGCGCGGCCTGATCAACAAGGTTCAGTACCTCGTCCAGGTTGAGGAGTAATCGACCATGACTTTGCATCTGAATGATCTGAAGCCCGCACCGGGCGCGCGTACCGAGCGCACCCGCGTCGGTCGCGGCATCGGTTCCGGCCTGGGCAAGACCGCCGGCCGCGGCCACAAGGGTTCGTTCGCGCGCAAGGGCGGCGGCAAGATCAAGGCTGGCTTCGAAGGCGGCCAGACCCCCATGCAGCGCCGTCTGCCGAAGATCGGCTTCCGTTCGAAGATGGCCAAGGACACCGCCGAAGTGCTGTCCTACCAGCTCGACAACCTGCCGGCCGGCGAGATCGATTTCGCTGCGCTGCGCGCCGCGAAGCTGGTCCCGAGCACCGCGAAGAAGGCCAAGGTGGTCCTGAAGGGCGAACTGACCAAGAAGTTCGTGCTGAAGGGCGTTGCGGCGACCGCCGGTGCCAAGGCGGCAATCGAAGCTGCCGGCGGCAGCGTGCAGGAGTAACACGCAGATGGCGCAGGCTGGCATGGGTAACCTCGGCGGCGGGCTCGGCAAGTTCACGGAACTTCGCCAGCGCCTGTTGTTCGTTCTCGGCGCATTGATCGTCTATCGCATCGGCTGCTACGTGCCGGTGCCGGGCGTCAATCCCGAAGCCATGCTTGCGCTGATGCAGGCGCAGGGCGGCGGCATCGTGGACATGTTCAACATGTTCTCGGGCGGCGCCCTGCACCGTTTCAGCATCTTCGCGCTGAACGTGATGCCGTACATCTCGGCGTCGATCGTGATCCAGCTGGCCACGCACATCTTTCCGTCGCTGAAGGCGATGCAGAAGGAAGGCGAGTCGGGTCGGCGCAAGATCACCCAGTATTCGCGCATCGGCGCGGTGCTGCTGGCGGTGGTGCAGGGCGGCAGTATCGCCCTGGCGCTACAGAACCAGACTGCACCGGGCGGCGCGCCGGTCGTCTACGCCCCCGGCATGGGCTTCGTGCTCACCGCAGTGATCGCGTTGACCGCCGGCACCATCTTCCTGATGTGGGTCGGCGAGCAGGTGACCGAGCGCGGCATCGGCAACGGCGTCTCGCTGATCATCTTCGCCGGCATCGTCGCCGGCCTGCCGGCGGCGGCGATCCAGACCGTGGAAGCCTACCGCGACGGCAACATGAGCTTCATCTCGCTGTTGCTGATCGTCCTGACCATCCTCGCCTTCACCCTGTTCGTGGTGTTCGTCGAGCGCGGACAACGGCGGATCACGGTGAACTACGCGCGTCGCCAGGGCGGTCGCAACGCGTACATGAACCAGACCTCGTTCCTGCCGCTGAAGCTCAACATGGCCGGCGTGATTCCGCCGATCTTCGCTTCAAGCATCCTCGCCTTCCCGGCAACGCTGTCGATGTGGTCGGGCCAGGCCGCTTCCAACAGCACGTTCGGTATGTGGCTGCAGCGCATCGCCAACGCGCTGGGCCCGGGCGAGCCGGTGCACATGATCGTGTTCGCCGCGCTGATCATCGGCTTCGCGTTCTTCTACACCGCGCTGGTGTTCAACTCGCAGGAAACCGCGGACAACCTGAAGAAGTCCGGCGCGCTGATTCCGGGCATCCGTCCGGGCAAGGCCACCGCCGACTATGTCGACGGCGTGCTGACCCGCCTGACCGCGGCCGGCTCGGTGTACCTGGTGATCGTGTGCCTGCTGCCGGAAGTGATGCGTGCCCAGCTCGGCACCTCGTTCCACTTCGGTGGCACCTCGCTGCTGATCGCGGTCGTGGTGGTGATGGACTTCATCGCGCAGATCCAGGCGCACCTGATGTCGCACCAGTACGAAAGCCTGTTGAAGAAGGCCAACCTCAAGGGCGGCTCGCGCGGCGGCGGTTTTGCCCGCGGTTGATTGCTATACTGTTTGAATCCTTCCGCGAAGACGCCCCCGGCTCCCGGGCGCAGTCTTCCGACTTGAAGGGCGGCCCGTGCAGCGGTCTCGTGCGCGGGTGAGACGTGGTGGTCCTGCGCTGGAGTAGCGCGGGCGGCAAGGTGGATACATCGCCTCGCCAACGACGTCCGGCGCCGGAGCATGGGCACACTCCCCATGCCGGGCTTGCGGAACCTTGCGGTTCCGCGGGCTTCCATGTAACCCGAGACCTTGCTAGACTTACAAGTTCACTTTTTGATCCATCCTGCCGGATGGCGCCGTGGTGCGCCGTCGGGCCATCACTCAGTTGGAGAACCGCGTCATGGCGCGTATTGCAGGCGTCAACCTGCCAGCCCAGAAGCACGTCTGGGTCGGGTTGCAAAGCATCTACGGCATCGGCCGTACCCGTTCGAAGAAGGTCTGCGAAGCCGCAGGCGTGACCTCGACCACCAAGATCCGCGACCTGTCCGAGCCGGAAATCGAGCGCCTGCGTCTCGAAGTCGGCAAGTACATCGTCGAAGGCGACCTGCGTCGCGAAATCGGCATCGCCATCAAGCGACTGATGGACCTGGGCTGCTACCGCGGCCTGCGTCACCGTCGTGGCCTGCCCCTGCGCGGTCAGCGCACCCGTACCAACGCCCGCACCCGCAAGGGTCCGCGCAAGGCGATCAAGAAGTAAGGGACCGACATGGCTAAGCCCGCAGCAGCAAAGACCAAGAAGAAGATCAAGCGCGTCGTCACCGACGGCGTCGCCCACGTCCACGCTTCGTTCAACAACACCATCGTGACCATCACCGACCGTCAGGGCAATGCGTTGTCCTGGGCGACCTCCGGTGGCGCCGGTTTCCGCGGTTCGCGCAAGTCCACGCCGTTCGCGGCGCAGGTGGCCGCCGAGAAGGCCGGGCGCGCTGCGCTCGACTACGGCGTGAAGTCGCTGGAAGTGCGCATCAAGGGCCCGGGTCCGGGTCGCGAGTCCGCCGTCCGTTCGTTGAACAACGTCGGATACAAGATCACCAACATCATCGACGTGACGCCGATCCCGCACAACGGGTGCCGTCCGCCGAAGAAGCGTCGCGTCTAAAGGAGCGATAAGAAATGGCTCGTTATATCGGTCCTACCTGTAAGCTCGCGCGCCGCGAAGGCGCCGATCTTTCCCTCAAGAGCCCGGCGCGTGCGCTGGACTCCAAGTGCAAGCTGGAGCAGAAGCCCGGCCAGCACGGCGCGACCGCCCGCAAGGGCAAGCTGTCCGACTACGCCACCCAGCTGCGCGAGAAGCAGAAGGTCAAGCGTATCTACGGTCTG
Organism: Xanthomonas sp. LMG 12461; assembly: GCF_009192935.1. Classification (NCBI taxonomy): domain Bacteria; kingdom Pseudomonadati; phylum Pseudomonadota; class Gammaproteobacteria; order Lysobacterales; family Lysobacteraceae; genus Xanthomonas; species Xanthomonas sp. LMG 12461. The sequence goes on along the minus strand of NZ_NQYT01000031.1, from coordinate 33,456 downwards.
CTGGAGCGTCAGTTCCGCAACTACTACAAGAAGGCCTCGACCAAGAAGGGCAACACCGGCGAGAACCTGCTGCAGCTGCTGGAAACCCGCCTGGACAACGTCGTCTATCGCATGGGCTTCGCCGTCACCCGTCCGGCCGCGCGCCAGCTGGTGTCGCACCGTGGCGTGCTGGTGAACGGCAAGTCGGTGAATCTGGCCTCGTACCAGGTCAAGGCCGGCGACGCGATCGCCCTGTCGGAAAAGGCGCAGAAGCAGCTTCGCGTGCAGGAAGCGCTGACCGTTGCCGAAACGCACGACCTGAACCCGTCGTGGGTCGAGGTCGATTCGAAGAAGTTCAGCGGCATCTTCAAGGCCGTGCCGGACCGTGCGGACCTGCCTGCCGACATCAACGAAGCGCTGATCGTCGAGTTGTATTCGAAGTAATCACATCGGAGAGCCTCCGGTCCACGGAGGCTCGTCAGGAGAACCCGCAACATGACGGTTACCGCCAACCAGGTTCTGCGCCCGCGTGGGCCGCAGATCGAACGCCTTACCGACAACCGCGCCAAGGTCGTGATCGAGCCCTTGGAGCGCGGGTATGGGCATACGCTGGGCAACGCCCTGCGTCGCGTGCTGCTGTCCTCGATTCCCGGCTTCGCGATCACCGAAGTCGAGATCGACGGCGTGCTGCACGAGTACACCACGGTCGAAGGGCTGCAGGAGGACGTGCTGGAAGTCCTGCTGAACCTCAAGGACGTGGCCATCCGCATGCATACCGGTGACAGCGCCACGCTGTCGCTGTCCAAGCAGGGTCCGGGCACGGTCACTGCCGCCGACATCAAGACCGACCACAACGTCGAGATCCTCAACAACGACCACGTGATCTGCCACCTGACCAAGGACACGGCGATCAACATGCGTCTGAAGATCGAGCGTGGCTTCGGCTACCAGCCGGCCGCTGCGCGTCGCCGTCCGGACGAAGAGACCCGCACCATCGGTCGTTTGGTCCTGGATGCCTCGTTCTCGCCGGTGCGCCGCGTCGCTTACGCGGTCGAATCGGCCCGCGTCGAGCAGCGTACCGACCTGGACAAGCTGGTCCTGGACATCGAAACCAACGGCACGATCGATGCCGAGGAAGCCGTGCGCACCGCCGCCGACATCCTCAGCGACCAGCTGTCGGTGTTCGGCGACTTCACCCATCGCGACCGTGGCGCGGCCAAGCCGGCCAGCAACGGCGTGGATCCGGTGCTGCTGCGTCCGATCGACGATCTGGAACTGACCGTGCGTTCGGCCAACTGTCTGAAGGCCGAGAGCATCTACTACATCGGCGATCTGATCCAGAAGACCGAAGTCGAGCTGCTCAAGACCCCGAACCTGGGCAAGAAGTCGCTCACCGAGATCAAGGAAGTGCTGGCCCAGCGTGGCCTGTCGCTCGGCATGAAGCTGGAGAACTGGCCGCCGGCCGGCGTCGCCCAGCACGGCATGCTCGGCTGAGTTTTGCGCATCCGGCCGGTGCCGCAAGGCATCGGCCGCGTGTCGTTCGCTTCATCCGCATCACCACGTCGACGGGTCGCCAAGCCCGCGGCGTCGCCCGGTCAGGGACGGCCGGCACGGACCATCCGCAGTCCACTTTCAACGCCAGGACGGCGACAGCGATCTCCAACAGTCACACTCTTCCATAGGAATCCCAACCCATGCGTCACCAGAAATCCGGCCGCAAGTTCAGCCGCACCAGCGCCCACCGCGAAGCGATGTTCAAGAACATGGCGGCGTCGCTGATCAAGCACGAGCTGATCAAGACCACCCTGCCGAAGGCCAAGGAACTGCGCCGCGTCGCCGAGCCGCTGATCACCCTGGCCAAGGTCGACAACGTCGCCAACCGCCGCCTGGCGTTCGCCCGCCTGCGCGACAAGGAAGCGGTCGGCACCCTGTTCACCACGTTGGGCCCGCGCTACCAGGCGCGCCCGGGTGGCTACCTGCGCATCCTCAAGTGCGGCTTCCGCGCCGGCGACAACGCGCCGATGGCGTACGTCGAGCTGGTCGATCGCCCGGCCGTGGCCGAGGAAGTGGCCGAGTAATCGGTTCGCATCTGCAGCAGCAAGAAGCCCGGCATGTCCGGGCTTTTTTGTTTTTGGGGGATCGCGGAGTCGGGATTGGGGATTTGGGAGAGCGCGGTCGCGGCGCGGGCTAGGGCGGACGACAGCGCCATGACACATGGTGATGGAGCGCACGATCGCGGATAATGCGTGGATCGTCGATGCGAGTTCGAGTCCGATGAATCCGTTACGTTGGGGTTTCCGCGCGCAGTTCCTGCTCGGCTTTCTGATCTGTGCCGGCCTGCTGGGCTATGCGATCTTCGTGCAGCTGCAGCTGGGCATCGAGCCGTGCCCGCTGTGCATCTTCCAGCGCATCGCGTTCGCCGCGCTGGGCGTGCTGTTCCTGCTCGGTGCCCTGCACGGGCCGCGCAGCGCCGGCGGGCGCAAAATTTATGGCGTCCTGGCGTTCCTGGCCGCGCTCGTGGGAGCCGGCATCTCCACCAAGCATGTCTCGGTGCAGCTGTTCCCGGACCCGATGGCGTCCTGCGGCCCGCCTCTGAGCTTCCTGCGCGAGACCATGGGACCGTTCGAGGTGCTGCGCCGGGTGCTGACCGGCACCGGCGACTGCGGCAACATCGACTGGCGCTTCCTCGGCCTGTCGATGCCGATGTGGTGCCTGATCTGTTTCGTGTTGCTGGCGGTGTTCGCGCTGTATGCCGGGTTCAAGAGCCGCAAGCGCACGCTGATCTGACCGTCTTGCCGCTGCGCGTCGGTCACTTGGTCTGATGGCGACCGTCGGCAACCCGCCGGGCGCTGCTGCAGTCGTCGCGGGCAGCGCTGACGTATGCCGCTGACGCGCACCGACGTTGCCCATCCTGTCCGTCCGGCGCCCCCGGTGTTTGTGCAGTGCCGGGCTGTCGGTCAGCGCGACGCGCTGGCCGACGCCCGCGCTCCGTCGGCCTGCGGAACCACCTGGGCGAGGAATGCCGCCACCGGCCTGGCCCAGACCGACGGATCGGCCTGCGCGAAGGTCTTGTGGCCATCGTCGCCGAACGGCGGCAGATCGACGAAGGTCACCGGCGGGGTCGAGCCCGCGCGGTAGGCCTCGTACATGCGATGCGCCAGGTCGCGCCGGAAGAAGTGATCGTTCTCGGCGTACAGCCACAGCTGGGGCAGCGTATTCGCCGCGCCCAGCGTCTTCTCCGCCTCGACCAGGCGATCCTCGCCGGCGCAGATGACCTCCTTGCCGTTGCTGCCGCGCCCGCCGGCGAAGCTGATCACGCCACGCACGCCGGGTGGCGGCGCATCGGCCAGCGCCACCGCGCCGAGGCCGCCGGCGGACTGGCCGACCACGACGATGCGTTGCGGGTCCACGTCGGGAAGATGTGCGGCGGCGTCGACGATCGCCGCTTCGGCCGCCGCGATCTTGCGCCCGGCGACGACGAAATCGACGTCGTGGCAGTTGCCCGCGCCTTCCAGGTAGGTGCCGCTGGAACCGCCGTAGCCAGGCCGTAAGGCCAGTACCACCATGTCGCCGCGGGCGGCGAACCAGCGCGCGGCGCGGGCGAAACCAAGCCGGGTGTCGGCGAGCTTGCGCTTGTCCGCCGGTGTGCCGTGATGGATGACGATCAGCGTGAACGGGCCGGGGCCTGTCGGTCGATACACGCGCGCGGCGAGATCGTAGTCGACGCCTTGCACGACCACCGGCATTCGGAAGTCGGTGACGCGTTCGGCGTGCGCCGGCGGCGGTGCGGCGAGGGTGAGGATGGCGGCCGCGAGGGCGGCGGCGAACAGATGTCGACGCATGGCTGGCACCTGCCTGGACGGATGCGTGGCAACGCGTCGTGGCGGTCCGGGCGCGGGGATGCCGCTGCGGGGCGCCTCCCTCGGGCGCGGCGACGCCATGGCCACGACGCGGCACATGGTGCCACGGTAGTGCCGGACGGGCCACGGCGTGTTGCCGGACCCGTCACCTGCGGCTGAACGCGAGGCCTGCGGCGTGCCAGGTGGCACGCCGCAGGCCGTCGCCGTGGCTGGCTCAGAAGTCCTGCTGCAGGCTCAGGTAGACGCCGCGGCGCGGCGCCCACTGCGGCGCGAACACACCGATGCCGCCGCCGTCGCGCAACTGGTAGTGGCGGTCGAGCACGTTGAGCACGGCCAGCTGTGCGTGCAGCGGGTGGCTGCTGGCCAGGGCGAAGTCGTGGCCGGCGCTGAGGTTGAGCTGGAAGTAGGCCGGCAGCTCGCCGCCGTTGGGTACGCCGTCGGCGTCGGTGCGCAGGCCGCTGCCGAACAGGTAGTCGGCGCCGATGCGGCTGTCGTCGGCCAGGGCGTAGTTGATGCCGCCGGAGGAGGTCAGCTTCTGGTCGTGGTCCAGGTGGATCCAGTGGTCGTAGGCGTAGGCCAGCGCGTCCGGGTCGAAGTTGTACAGGCTGGTCATCACCCGCTTGCCCATGGCCTTGCTGTAGGCCGCGTTGAAGTAGGCGTTGATCGGGCCGTTGCTGTAGTCGGCGCTGAACTCGGCGCCGCGGATGCGGCCGTAGCGGTAGTTGAAGGTGGAGTAGACGTAGGCGGCGCCGAACTGGCCTTCGTCCTGCAGGCGATCGGCCTTGCGGTAGTAGGTGTCCAGGCCCAAGGTCAGGTGGTCGCCGACCATCTGCGAGATGCCCAGGTCGTAATAGTCGCTGCGCTCGCTCAGCGGCTTGGTCGGGCCGCCCGCCGCCGACTGCTGGTTGGTGGTGCCGTCGTACAGGGCGATGTCGCTGGTGGAGATCAGCTCGGTGGCCGGCGGGGTGAAGTAGCGCGCATAGCCGGCGTGCAGGGTGGTGCTGTCGCTGGCGTGCCAGACCACGCCCAGGCGCGGGCTGAGCTGGCCCTCGGTGGTGCCGAAGGCCTTGTAGCGGTCGCCGCGCACGCCGTAGTTGATGGTCCAGGCGTCGCTCGGCTGCCATTCGTCCTGCAGGTAGACCGCGTAGGTGCTGGCGTGGAAGCGGCTGCTGTCGGGAATGAACAGCGGCACGTCGCTGCTCTGGCTGCCGTCGTCGTTGGCCGGGAACACATAGGCGTTGTTGCTGGCGTTGGCGTGTTCGAAGTTGCCGTACACGCCGTAGCGCAAGGTGTGGGTGCTGCCCCACGGCGTGGAGAAGTCGGCCTGCAGGGTGCTGGCGCGGTTGGCGCGCTGCACCTGCGAGGCGATGCCGTTGAAGATCAGGTCGCCGGCGATGTCCGGGGAGAAGGCGACGCTGCTGTAGCGCTGGCCGGCCGACAGCTGGTAGCTGGTGTCGCCGAGCGCGCCCTGTAGCACCAGGGTGCCGAAACGGGTGTTCTCGCGCTGGTTCTCGTCGAGCTGCGCCGAATCGAAGGTGCTGTTGCCCTGGTAGGTGAACGCCGGCGTCTGTCCCGGGTTGTTGGGGATCTGGAAGCGGTTGTTGGCGTAGCCGACCAGCAGGCTGAGCCGGGTGTTCTCGTTCAGCAGATAGCTGAGGTCGGCGAAGCCCTTGCCCTGGTGGGTCTTGTCGTGGATCGGGTTGTCGCTGTCGGTCGGGTTCTCCATGCCGATGCGGTTCTGCAGGTAGTTGCCGCTGGCGAACCAGCTGAAGCGACCGTCGCTGCCCCACCACGAGGCGTTGGGGTTGAGCGTGCCGTAGGAGCCGCCGGTGATGCCGACGCTGCCGCCGTTGCCCAGTTCCACGCCGTTCTTGGTGGTGATGTCGACCACCGCCGCGGTGCGGTCGCCGAACTGCGCCGGCAGCGCGCCGTCGAGCAGGCGGATGTTCTTGATCGTGCGCGGATCCAGGGTCTGGCCGAAGCCGGAGATGGATTCGGGGATCATCACGCCGTTGATGCGGTACTGCAGGTTGGCGTGGTCGCCGCGCACATGGATGCCGCCATAGGAATCCTGGACCACGCCCGGCGCCTGCAGCAGCACCTGGTTGAGCGGGGTGGAAGCGCCCAGCGGCAGGCGCGCGATGTCCTCGGCGCTGATCGCGTACTGGCTGCTGCCGATGTCCGGCGACAGCGCGTTGCGCGCGGCTTCCAGCTTGGCGGTGACGGTGACCGGATCGAGATCGACGGTCGGCTCGGCGGCAGCGGTGCTGTCGGCGGCCGCATCTGCGGCGAGGGCGAGGCCGGGGGCGACCAGGAGGATCAGGGCGATGGCGGAGGAGAGGGGGCGACGTGTCATGGCGAGGTGGACCGAATGGAAAAGAATTGTTACTTAATAACAGTGTGCTTTCGCAAAAACGCCGGCGTAGGCCGGAAGTCATGGTGGCATCGCGATGTTGCTTGCCGTTCATGTCCTGGCGCTGCCAGCGTGACCGGCGTGCGGCGCTATGCGGCGCGCCCCGGCTCTGCGAACATCGCACACTGCCAAGGAGTCCTTTCATGAATCTGTCCGCCGCCGCCGTGTCCGCATCCGCCTCGTCGTCCTGGTTACCTGCCAGTTGGCGTGACAGGCCGGCGCTGCAGATGCCGGTGTATCCGGACCCGCAGGCGCTGGAGACCGCGCTGACGGAACTGCGGCAGTTGCCGCCGCTGGTGACCTCCTGGGAGATCTTCGCGCTGAAGAAGCAACTGGCCGAGGCGCAGGAAGGCAAGCGCTTCCTGCTGCAGGGCGGCGATTGCGCGGAGAACTTCAGCGATTGCGAATCCGGCACCATCTCCAACCGGCTCAAGGTGCTGCTGCAGATGAGTCTGGTGCTGGTGCACGGCCTGCGCCTGCCGGTGGTGCGGGTCGGTCGCTACGCCGGGCAGTACGCCAAGCCGCGCTCGGCCGATACCGAGACCCGCGACGGCGTGACCCTGCCCAGCTACCGCGGCGACGTGGTCAACGGTCCGGAGTTCACCGCGCAGGCGCGGGTGCCGGACCCGCGGCGCATGATCACCGCGCACTCGCGTTCGGCGATGACCATGAACTTCGTGCGCGCGCTGATCGACGGCGGCTTCGCCGACCTGCACCATCCCGAGTACTGGAACCTGAGCTGGGTCGGCTGCTCGCCGCTGGCCGAGGACTACCAGAAGATGGTGGCCTCGATCGGCGATGCGGTGCGCTTCATGGAGACCCTGTCCGGCGCGCAGCTGTACAACCTCAATCGCGTCGATTTCTACACCTCGCACGAGGCCTTGCTGCTGCCCTACGAGGAAGCGCTGACCCGAGAGGTCCCGCGGCAGTGGGGCTGGTTCAACCTCAGCACGCACTATCCGTGGATCGGCATGCGCACCGCGGCGCTGGACGGCGCGCATGTGGAGTACTTTCGCGGCATCCGCAATCCGATCGCGATCAAGGTCGGGCCGTCGGCGCAGCCGGACCAGTTGCTGCGCCTGATCGACGTGCTCAATCCGGAAGACGAGCCGGGCCGGCTGACCTTCATCCACCGCATGGGCGCGGCGCAGATCGCCGAGAAGCTGCCGCCGCTGCTGGACGCGGTGAAGCGCGACGGCCGCCGCGTGCTGTGGGTGTGCGATGCGATGCACGGCAACACCGAAAGCACCAGCAACGGCTACAAGACCCGGCGCTACCAGAACGTCCTGGGCGAGGTGGAGCAGTCGTTCGACATCCACGCCGCGGCCGGCACCCGCCTGGGCGGCGTGCATCTGGAACTGACCGGCGAGGACGTCACCGAGTGCACCGGCGGCGCGCGCGAACTCACCGAGCGCGACCTGGAGCGGGCCTACCGTTCCAGCGTCGACCCGCGCCTGAACTACGAGCAGTCGCTGGAGATCGCGATGGCGATCGTGCGCAAGCAGAACGGACGCAACGTCGCCACGCCGCTGGCGTAGTCGGTTGGTGTAGTCCGCCGCGCGTGCCGCTGCCGCACGTGCGGCGCCTTGTCGTGCCGTGGCCCGAGGGCTGCGGCATCGCTGCGTGCGATGCCGCGCATCGGCTTCGCGTCGCCAGCGGCATGCGCCGCTTTTCGGACGCGTTTGCACGCGCGCCTGTATGCCATGCGGCTGCCGTCGCTCGGCGCCGCTGCGCGTGCTCGACATCGCGCTAATCCCTCCACTGCCAGACTGTCGCGACTCCTCCCCCCGACAAAGGAGCGCATCTTGACCCTCGATCTTCATTGGGTGCCCTGGCGTGCCTATACGCTGCCGATCGGCGCCGCACTGATTCTCGGTTTCCTGGCCTGGTGGCTGCTGTTGCGCATCGCCCAGCGCATGCGCGGCCGCGACTACCGGCGTGCGCGCATCGTGCGCGTGATCAGCGTGCCGGTCGCCTTCCTGCTGCCGATGCTGATGCTCAGCTTCGCGCTCGAATCCACGCCGCTGGACGCGAAGGCGCTGACCGACCTGCAGCACCTGCTGCACATCGGCATGATCGGCTGCGTGACCTGGCTGCTGGTGCGCGGCGTGGCGGCGCTGGAAACGGCGATCCTGCGCAGCCATCCGATCGAGGTGGCGGACAACCTCACCGCACGCCGCGTGCAGACCCAGACCCGGGTGCTGGCGCGGGTGGCGATGGGCACGATCATCCTGGTGGGCACCTCGATCGTGCTGCTGACCTTCCCGGCGGTGCGGCAGATCGGCACCACCTTGCTGGCCTCGGCCGGCATCATCGGCCTGGTCGCCGGTATCGCCGCCAAGCCGGTGTTCGGCAATCTGATCGCCGGTCTGCAGATCGCGCTGACCCAGCCGATCCGGCTCGACGACGTGGTCATCGTCGAAGGCGAGTGGGGCCGCATCGAGGAGATCGGCAGTTCCTACGTGGTGGTGCGGATCTGGGACGAGCGGCGCATGGTGGTGCCGCTGACCTGGTTCATCGAGAACCCGTTCCAGAACTGGACGCGCAACAGCGCCGACCTGCTCGGCACCGCGTTCCTGTGGCTGGACTACCGCACGCCGATCGCACAGGTGCGCGCCGAACTGGAGCGGATCTGCAAGAGCGAGCCGCTGTGGGACGGGCGGGTCTGCGTGACCCAGGTGACCGACACCAGCGAGCGCACGATCCAGGTGCGCCTGCTGGTCAGTGCGCGCAACTCCGGCGACGCCTTCGACCTGCGCTGCATCGTGCGCGAACGCATGCTGGATTTCCTGGTGCGCGAGCATGCCTACGCGTTGCCGCTGCTGCGCGCGGAAGTGGCGCCGGAGCCGGTGCGGCTGTCGCACCCGCCGGTGCGCGCCAGCGACTCGGAGGCGATGCGTTCGCCCGGTGCCGAGGATGGGGCGCCGGCAGTGAATGCGACAGCGGGCGAGGCGCGCGCGTCTCGCTGATCGCTGAGCGGTCTTGCCGCATGGTCATACTGCGTGGGACGGATTCTCTGCGCGACCGCCAGCGGTGCCCGCCGAATGCCAGGAACACCAATGCGCCCACCGGTGACTGGCAGGCGCAGATCGCTTGAAGAAAGCCGGCACCGCCGCGGCGCGGGGTGCGGCTAGGCCGCAGGAGGATGCCGGCGCCGCCGCACCAAATCGCGGGCGAGGATGCCGACCACGGCGAGATTGATCGCCAGCACCGCCCACGACGCCCAGCCGGGGTGGCGCACGATCGCGTAGACGTCGAAGGGCAGATAGATCGCCGCGGAGATGCAGCCCAGCAGCGAGGCCCAGGCCTTGGCGCGCCACAGGCCCCAGGCCTCGATGATGTGCAGCACGCCGTAGGCGAGCATGCCGGCGGCGGCCAGGTGCACCGCGCCGGGGTTGATCATGGTCAGCAGCGAGGGCAGGGCGCCGTGGTCCGGGTCCAGGCTGAAACGCACGATCAGCTTGTCCACCCCCGCGCGCAGTGGGGCCGGACCCATCAGTTCCAGCCCCGTGGCCGCCAGCACCGCGAGCAGACCCTTGCCGGCCTCCAGCAGTGCGATCAGGTGCAGACCCGGATGCGCGTGCGGATCCGGGTTGTACGCCTTGTCGGCGGCCATGGGCGTGCGCTATCCCTTAACCCGCGCGACCGGCGCGCTTGCGCTCGTTTTCGGTCAGGTGCTTCTTGCGCAAGCGGATCTCCTTCGGGGTGACTTCGACCAGTTCGTCGTCCTCGATGAAGTCCAGCGCCTGCTCCAGCGTGTACTTGATCGCCGGAGTCAGCTTGATCGCATCGTCCTTGCCCGAGGCGCGCATGTTGGTCAGCGGCTTGGTCTTGATCGCGTTGACGGTCAGGTCGTTGTCCTTGGAGTGGATGCCGACCAGCTGCCCTTCATACACGTTGTCGCCTTCGGCGGCAAACAGGCGGCCGCGCTCTTCCAGCGGGCCCAGCGCGTAGGCGGGGGTGGCGCCCGGCGCATTGGCGATCATCACGCCGTTCTGGCGCTTGGCGATGGCGCCCTGCTCCTTCGGGCCGTAGTGGTCGAACACGTGGAACAGCAGGCCCGAACCCTGGGTCAGGGTGCGGAACTCGTTCTGGAAGCCGATCAGGCCACGCGCCGGGATCATGTAGTCCAGGCGCACGCGGCCCTTGCCGTCCGGCTCCATGTTCTTCAGCTGGCCCTTGCGGATGCCCAGCTTCTCCATCACGCCGCCCTGGTGCTGCTCCTCGATGTCCACCACCAGCTGCTCGACCGGCTCCATCAACTGCCCGTCGATCTCCTTGATGATGACTTCCGGGCGCGACACGGCCAGTTCGAAGCCCTCGCGGCGCATGTTCTCGATCAGCACCGACAGATGCAGTTCGCCGCGGCCGGAGACCAGGAACTTGTCGGCGTCTTCCAACTGCTGCACCTTCAGCGCCACGTTGTGCACGGTCTCGCGCTCCAGCCGGTCCTTGAGCTGGCGGCTGGTCAGGAACTTGCCGCCGGACAGGTCCTTGTTGCCGGCGAACGGCGAGTTGTTGACCTGGAAGGTCATCGAGATGGTCGGCTCGTCCACGGTCAGCGGCGGCAGCGCCTCGGGGGCTTCCAGCGCGCACACGGTGTCGGAGATGGTCAGCTCCTGGATGCCGGAGATGGCGACGATGTCGCCGGCCTGCGCGCTGTCCTGCTCGATGCGCTCCAGGCCCAGGAAGCCCAGCACCTGCAGCACCTTGCCCTGGCGCTTCTTGCCTTCGCGGTCGATCACCGCCACCGGCATGTTCTTCTTCAGCACGCCGCGCTGGATGCGGCCGATGCCGATCACGCCGACGAAGTTGTTGTAGTCCAGCTGGCTGATGCGCATCTGGAACGGGCCGTCCGGGTCCACATCCGGCTTCGGCGCGTGCTGCATGATCGCTTCGTACAGCGGGGTCATGTCGCCGTCGCGCACGCTGTCGTCCAGCGAGGCGTAGCCGTTCAGCGCCGAGGTGTAGACGATCGGGAAGTCGAGCTGCTCGTTGGTGGCGCCGAGCTTGTCGAACAGGTCGAACACCTGGTCGATCACCCAGTCCGGGCGCGCGCCGGGGCGGTCGATCTTGTTGACCACCACGATCGGCTTGAAGCCCATCGCGAACGCCTTCTGGGTCACGAAGCGGGTCTGCGGCATCGGGCCGTCCATCGCGTCGACCAGGATCAGCACGGTGTCCACCATCGACAGCACGCGCTCCACCTCGCCGCCGAAGTCGGCGTGTCCGGGGGTGTCGACGATGTTGATGCGGTTGCCCTGCCAGGTGATGGCGGTGTTCTTGGCCAGGATGGTGATGCCGCGTTCCTTTTCCTGGTCGTTGCTGTCCATCACGCGCTCGGCCAGCACCGTGCGCTCGGACAGGGTGCCGGACTGCTTCAGCAGGCAGTCGACGAGGGTGGTCTTGCCGTGGTCGACGTGGGCGACGATGGCGATATTGCGAAGATTTTCGATGGACATGCGAAAGGGGGCCAGCCGGCGCCAGAAGGAAGGAAAGGAAGCCACCTAGTATACCCGGATCCCGTGACGCCTGCCGGCGGCCGGCGGCGGTGGGCCGGGCGGGGGCATTCAGGCGCCGGCGGCGGGCGCGGGCAAAGCCTGAACGAAGCGACGTGTATCCTATGCGCCCCTCATGACGCCCCCGTTTCCAAGGAATCCCATGTCCCTGATCGCCCATTTCGACACCGCCCGCGGCCCGATCAAGATCGAGCTGTATCCCGACAAGGCCCCGCTGACCGTGGCCAACTTCGTGAACCTGGCCAAGCGCGGCTTCTACGACGGGCTGAACTTCCACCGCGTGATCGCCGACTTCATGATCCAGGGCGGTTGCCCGGAAGGCTCCGGCCGCGGCGGCCCGGGCTACCGCTTCGAGGACGAGACCAACAACGGCGTGCGCCACGAGCGCGGCGTGCTGTCCATGGCCAACGCCGGCCCCAGCACCAACGGCAGCCAGTTCTTCATCACCCACACCGCCACCCCGTGGCTGGACGGCAAGCACACCGTGTTCGGCAAGGTGCTCGAGGGCCTGGACGTGGTCGACAGCGTCGCCCAGGGCGACGTGATCAACAAGATCACCATCGAAGGCGACGCCGACGCGGTGCTGGCGGCCAAGGCCGACCGCGTCGCCGAGTGGAACCGCACCCTCGACGCCTGATCCGGCGCTGTCCGCGCGACCGGTCCTGCGGCCGGGCGCGCGGAACCTGCGTGCTACCATTTTCCCGATTGATTGCCGCACCCGACCGCCGATGACGATGCGCCCCCTTGTGTTGTGCCTGCTGCTGCTCGTGATCGGCGGCGGCGTGCACGCGTGGTGGCGCAGTGCGGCCTCGACACCGTCGGCCGCACTGGCCGCCGGCGACCCGCGGTTGCTGACCGGCGAGGCCGGCATCGTCATGCTCGCCGCCGACTGGTGCGGCTACTGCCGCCGGCAACAGGCCGATTTCGCCCGCGCCCAGGTCCGCTACACCGTCCTGGACGTGGAGCAGGAGGCCGGCCGCCAGGCCGCCGCCGCGCTGGGCCTGGAAGGCGTGCCGATCACCGTGATCGGCCAGCATGTGGTCGAAGGCTACGACACCACCGCCCTGGACCTGCACCTGCAGCCGCTGGGCTATCGCGTCTACTGATCCACCCCACCCACTTTCTTAGCAGAGGAATCCCCCATGAAAGCACCCGTTCGTGTTGCCGTGACCGGCGCCGCCGGCCAGATCGGTTATGCCCTGCTGTTCCGCATCGCCTCCGGCGAAATGCTGGGCAAGGACCAGCCGGTGATCCTGCAGTTGCTGGAACTGCCGATGGAGAAGGCCCAGGCCGCGCTGAAGGGCGTGATGATGGAGCTGGAAGACTGCGCGTTCCCGCTGCTGGCCGGCATGGTCGGCACCGACGACGCCGAAGTCGCGTTCAAGGACGCCGACATCGCCCTGCTGGTCGGCGCGCGTCCGCGCGGCCCGGGCATGGAGCGCAAGGACCTGCTGCTGGAGAACGCCAAGATCTTCACCGCGCAGGGCGCGGCGCTGAACAAGGTGGCCAAGCGCGACGTCAAGGTGCTGGTGGTCGGCAACCCGGCCAACACCAATGCCTACATCGCCATGAAGTCGGCGCCGGACCTGAACCCGAAGAACTTCACCGCGATGCTGCGCCTGGACCACAACCGCGCGCTGAGCCAGCTCTCGCTCAAGCTCGGCAAGCCGGTCGGCGGCATCGAGAAGCTGGTGGTGTGGGGCAACCACAGCCCGACCATGTACCCGGACTACCGCTTCGCCACCGCCGACGGCGCCTCCATCGCCGATGCGATCAACGACCAGGAATGGAATGCCGGCACCTTCATCCCGACCGTGGGCAAGCGCGGCGCGGCGATCATCGAAGCGCGCGGCCTGTCCTCGGCCGCCTCGGCCGCCAACGCCGCCATCGACCACGTGCGCGACTGGGTGCTGGGCAGCAACGGCAAGTGGGTGACGATGGGCGTGCCGTCCGATGGCTCCTACGGCATTCCCGAAGGCGTGATCTTCGGGTTCCCGGTCACCACCGAGAACGGCGCCTACACCATCGTCAAGGATCTGCCGATCGACGACTTCAGCCAGAAGTACGTCGACAAGACCCTGGCCGAGCTGGAAGAAGAGCGCAGCGGCGTGGCCCACCTGCTGGGCTGATCGCCAACGCGATCGCGTCGTCACGGAACGCCGGGCCCCGCCCGGCGTTTCGCGTTGTGGGAGTCCGACATGATGAATCTGATCCACTGGCGGCTGTACGTCGCCGTGGTCGAGTGCGGCAGCATCAGCGCCGCTGCCGCGCGCTGCGGCATCACCCAGTCCGGCGCCAGCCAGGCCATCGCGCAGATGGAGCACGTGCTGGGCGCAGCGCTGCTGCTGCGCGAGCGCGGGCGGGTCCGGCCGACCCCGTTCGGCGTGCGGGCGCTGGCGCATGCACGGGCGATGCTGGCCGAGCTGGGGCAGATCCAGGCCCTGGCCAGGGCGCAGCGTGCAGCGGGTGCGACCTCGCTGCGGGTGGCAGGCTTCGCCTCGTCGCGGCCGTGGCTGGCGCCGCGCCTGCGCGCGTTCGAGCGGGCGCATCCGGACACGGGTGTGGTCTGGCTGGAAGGCAGCGACGAGGAGGTCGAGGCCTGGCTGGCCGCCGGGACGGTCGACCTGGGCGTGGTACTGGATCCGGCGCCGGAGCGCGACGCCATGGTGTTCGGCATGGACGAGTGGCTGGCGGTGCTGCCGCCGGCGCTGGCGCGTCCGCAGGCGCGCGACATCGCCCTGGCGGAACTGCTGGCGCTGCCGTTCGTGCTGGCCACCGGCGGTTGCTGGCTGCATGCGCAACGCCTGGCCGAACGCGCTGGGCTGGCGATCGCCGACCTGCGCCTGCAGGTGCGCGACTGGTCCAGCGCCTGGGCGCTGGTGCGCGACGGCGCGGGCGCCAGCCTGCTGCCGGCGTCGGTGCTGCCGGCCGAGCGCGACGGCGTGCAGGTGCTGCCGTTGCAGCCGCGGCTGCAGCGCCGCTTCGCGCTGGTCGCCGCTGCACACGCGGCGCCGGCCGCGCTGCAACTGCGCCGGTTCCTGGGCGAGGCCATTAGCGGCGCTACTGACCCGGCCTGACATTCTTGTTTCTCCGCAGGGCGCCGTGCCGCGCACACTGCGCGCGCCGACTGTCCGGCGCCCCTGCGAGACCGTTCCGATGCTCCTCTATGCCGCTCCTGGCGCCTGTTCCCTGGCGCCGCACATCGTGCTGCGCGAACTGCAGTTGCCGTTCCGGTTGGTGCACGTGGACAACCGCAGCAAGCGCACCGACGAGGGCGAGGATTACCTCGCGATCAACCCCAAGGGCTACGTGGCCGCGCTGCAACTGGAGGACGGCCAGGTGCTGACTGAGGGGCCGGCGATCCTGCTGTACCTGGCCGACCGCTGCCCACAGGCGGCGCTGGCGCCACCGGCGGACGCAGACACTTTGCCGCGCTACCGCCTGTACGAGTGGCTGGCCTTCATCAACAGCGAACTGCATGCCGGCAGCGTGCCGCTGTTCGATGCCGGGCTGGCACCGGCGCGGCGCACCGCGGTCGCCGCTCGCCTGCTGCAGCGCTATGCCCATGCCGAGGCCGCGCTGCGCACGCAGCCGTACCTGCTCGGCGAGCGCTTCGGCGTGGCCGATGCCTATCTGTTCACCGTGCTCGGCTGGCTGCCGCGGTTCGGCCTGTCGCTGGACGCGCTTCCGGCGTTGGCGGCGTACGCGGCGCGCATCGCGCAGCGTCCCAGCGTGGCGGCGGCGCTGGCCGCCGAGCAGGCGCTGCGCCCGGCCTGAGCGCGGCGCGCTGGCGGGGAGAGCATGACCTTCGGCGCTCGGCCGCGGCGCGGCGGCCGTGCTAGGTTGCCCGGGCCATTCGAAAGGGGATTTCGACCATGCTCATGCCGTTCCGCTGGATCGGCGCCCTGGCGCTCGCCAGTGCGTTGCCTGTCGCCGCCCACGCCGCCACCGCCGACAGCGGTTACCGGCAACCGCCCGAGCCGCTGCTGGGCGTGATGCGCGCCCCGCTCAATCCGACGCCGCGGCTGGACCCGACCGGGCGCACCCTGTTGCTGGTGGAGCGCCAGGCCTACCCGCCGATCGCGCGCGTCGCCGAGCCGTACCTGAAGCTGGCCGGGGTGCGCGTGGAACCGCGCACCCACGCCCGCCACGACATGTCCAACGGCTACGGCATCCGCGCCTGCCTGGACGGCTTCAGCCTGGTCGACGTGGCCAGCGGCAAGCAGACCGCGGTGACCCTGCCGGCCGGCGCCTGCCCGGCGCAGCCGGTGTGGTCGCCGGACGGGCGTCGCTTCGCCTTCAACAACACCGCGGCCGACCGCGTCGAACTGTGGCTGGGCGACGTCGCCACCGGCGCGGTGCATCGCATCGACGGCGTGCAGCTCAACCCGGTACTGGGCGGCGAGATCCAGTGGCTGGGCGGCAGCGACACGCTGCTGGTGCGTGCGGTGCCGCAGGACCTCGGCCCCGCGCCTGTGAAGGCGGCGGTGCCGCCGGGGCCGGAGGTCAAGGAAGCGATCCGCGGCAAGGGCGAGAGCAGTACCTACGAGGCCCGCGACACCCTGTCCAGTCCCGAGGACGAGGCCCAGTTCACCTACTACGCCACGGCGCAGCTGGTCACCGTGGATGCCGCCAGCGGCAAACTGCGCACGGTCGGCAAGCCGGCGGTGTACTCGGTGGTCGACGGTGCGCCGGACGGCCGCCACGTGCGCGTGGAGCGCCTGCAGCGCCCGTACTCCTACGTCACCACCTACGGCCGCTTCGCCCACGACGTGGCGGTGCTGGACCTGGCCGACGGCAGCGAGCGGGTGCTGGCGAACCTGCCGGTGGCCGATCGCGTGCCGGTACACGGCGTGCCCACCGGGCCGCGCGCCTACGGCTGGCGCGCCAACCAGCCGGCCACCCTGGTCTGGGCCGAGGCGCTGGACGGCGGCGACTGGAAGACCACTGTGCCGGCGCGCGACAAGCTGCTGACCCTGTCGGCACCGTTCACCGGCAAGCCGCGCGAACTGGCCAAGGTGACCCAGCGCTACGCCGGCCTGAGCTGGTTCGCGCAGGGCGGGCAGGCGCTGCTGGACGAGTACGACGAGAACCGCCACTGGCGCCGCACCACGCTGCTGGACGCGGACCGCCCCGGCAGCGCCGGGCGGGTGCTGTTCGACCTGTCCACCGACGACCTCTACGCCGATCCCGGCACGCCCGAGCTGCGTCGCCTGGCCAACGGCGAATACGTGCTGCGCGAGGACAACGGCGCACTGTTCCTGAGCGGGCAGGGCGCCACCCCGGCCGGCGACCTGCCGTTCCTGGATCGCTATGATCTGGCGAGCGGCAAGACCCAGCGTCTGTTCCGCAGCGGCGCCGACGTCGATGAGGCCTTCGCCGGGTTTGCCGGCGAGGACACCACCCGCCTGCTGACCTGGCGGCAGTCGCCGAGCGACCCGCCGAACGTCTACCTGCGCACGCTGGGCCAGCCGCAGCCGGCTGCGGCAGCCGGCGAGGCGGTGGTCGCCTCCACCCTGGCGCCGGTGACTCGCTTCCCCGATCCGACCCCGGTGGTGCGGCAGATCAAGAAGCGGCTGGTGACCTACAAGCGCAAGGACGGCGTGGAACTGTCCTTCACCCTGTACACGCCGCCCGGCTACAAGGAAGGCACGCGGGTGCCGGCGATCCTCTACGCCTATCCGCTGGACTACGCCGATGCCTCCAAGGCCGGCCAGGTCAGCGGCGCCAACGACCGCGACTTCACCCGCCTGCATTCCTACCAGCTGTTGCTGCTGGCCGGCTACGCGATCATCGACGATGCCGCGTTCCCGATCGTCGGCGATCCCAAGACCGCCTACGACACTTACCTGCAGCAGCTGGTGGAGAACGCGCAGGCGGCGGTGGACAAGGCGGTGGCGCTGGGTGTGGTCGACCGCGACCGCATCGGTGTCACCGGCCACAGCCACGGCGCGCTGATGGCGGCCAACCTGCTGGCGCACACCGACCTGTTCCGCGCCGGCGTGGCGACCAGCGGCAGCTACAACAAGACCCTGACCCCGTTCGGCTTCCAGAACGAGCGGCGCTCGTTCTGGGCCGCACCGGAGGTGTACGCGCAGGCGTCGGCGTTCTTCCACGCCGACAAGATCAACGAGCCGCTGCTGCTGGTGCACGGCATGGACGATGCCAACCCCGGCACCGAGACCACCCAGGCCCCGCGCATGTTCCAGGCCATCCGCGGCCTCGGCGGCACCGCACGGCTGGTGCTGCTGCCGTTCGAACCGCACTGGTACACCGCGCGCGAATCCAACGAGGACGTGGTGGCGGAAATGCTGGAATGGTTCGACCGCTACGTGAAGCAGGCGCCGCCGCGTGCGGCGTCGGCGGACAAGGCGAAGGCGCAATAGTCGGCCGACCTGGGAGCGCACGATGACATGGCGTTTGCTCTGCGCGCCGGTGTTGCTGGCGCTCACTGCATGCGGTGCGGTCGACACGGTGAAGAATGCGTACGCGTATTCGCGGGAGGTGGCTGCCGACTTGGAGAAATCGGTCGGCAGCTTCAGCAGGCGCCGGCGAATGTGGTAGTGATGTTTGCGGTGCCGGGGAAGTAGGTCCGTCTCCGGGGATTCATCCAGCTGACGCCACGTTGCGGCGCAACGTTGCTACCCGTAGTGCTACTACACGCATGTTTTTGCGAGACTAAGCTATGTCAGAGCAAAGTTGGCTTGCTTATGCTGGATCAATTGCAGGCATGGTAGGAGGAGTGACCGGCGTTATAGGAGCAGTGGTTGCAATTCTGGCATTTCGCCGAACCGGCGAAATCAAAGCTCTTGATCTCCGTGTGGAGCTTAGACGCATGGAGAGCACACTGCGATCCGACATCCAAGGCTTAGTTCCGCTTCTTGAGCGCGCAAAGAAATCCCATACAAGGTTAGCCGCTGCTCAAGGTTGCTACCGATCAGGCGCCGTGGTCCATTGGCTGTCCGAGTGGGATATAGACTTCGCTGAATCTAATCAATTGGTCGCCGGCGCTTCTGTACTGGACCTAGACTGTTCTAAGTTCTCTCAAAAAGACCTTGAGACAAGGCTGGTCACTGTTTACAAGCTGCAGCGCCAGGTTGCTGAACTTTCTGACAAGTATCGAACATGTCTTGCAACTGATGATGCGGATCGGCAGCAGCTTCGAGCAGATCAGAGGCTAATCACTCAAGCGCGCCTCGACGGAAAGCTATAGATCGGCATCCTTCGACCAAGGTCGGAACGACGCCCTCCCCGCCGAAGGACTATGCTCGGAGCCGGTGCACCGGCCTTGGGAGGGGCGGCATGGACTACGCGACGCTGTACCGACGTTCGATCGAGCGGCCCGAGGAGTTCTGGGCCGAGCAGGCCAGGGCGATCCACTGGGAGCGGCCGCCGCAGGCGATCCTGGAGTACGACACGCCGCCGTTCCGGCGCTGGTTCGTCGGCGGGCTGACCAATCTGTGCCACAACGCGGTGGACCGGCATCTGCCCGAACGCGCCACGCAACTGGCGCTGGTCGCGGTGTCCAGCGAAACCGGGCAGACCCAGGAGATCACGTATGCGCAGCTGTACCGTGAGGTCAACGCCTTCGCCGCGGTGCTGCAGCGGCTGGACGTGCAGCGCGGCGACCGCGTGGTCATCTACATGCCGAACATGGCCGAGGCGGTGTACGCGATGCTGGCCTGCGCGCGCATCGGCGCGGTGCACTCGGTGGTGTTCGGCGGCTTCGCCGCGCACAACCTGGCGCTGCGTATCGACGATGCGCGGCCCAAGCTGTTGATCGCCGCCGATGCCGGCAGCCGCGGCGGCAAGCGCATTCCCTACAAGCCGCTGGTCGATGCCGCCTGCGCGGAGGCCAGTGCGCCGCCGCCGACGGTACTGATCGTCTCGCGCGGGCTGGATCCGGCGCAGCCGCGCGTGCCCGGGCGCGACGTCGACTATGCCGAGCTGCGCGCCGAGGTCGGCGATGCGCAGGTGCCGGTGGTGTGGCTGGAATCCAACGAGCCCAGCTACCTGCTGTACACCTCCGGCACCACCGGCAAGCCCAAGGGCGTGCAGCGCGATGTCGGCGGGCATGCGGTGGCGCTGGCGTTGTCGATGCGCACGGTGTTCGACTGCGGCCCGGGGCAGACCATGTTCTCCACCTCCGACGTGGGCTGGGCGGTGGGGCATTCGTACAACGTGTACGGCCCGCTGATCGTCGGCGCGACCTCGCTGCTGTACGAAGGCCTGCCGGTGCAGCCGGATCCCGGCGTGTGGTGGGCGCTGTGCGAGAAGTACCGGGTGCGCACCATGTTCTCTTCGCCGACCGCGATCCGCGTGCTGAAGAAACATCCGGCGCGCTACCTGCGCGAGCGCGACCTGAGCGCGCTGCGCTATCTGTTCCTGGCCGGCGAGCCGCTGGACGAGCCGACTGCGTTGTGGATCGGCGAAGCGCTGGGCAAGCCGGTGATCGACAACTACTGGCAGACCGAAACCGGCTGGCCGGTGCTGACCCTGTTGCCGGGCGTCGAGTTGCGGCCGGTGAAACCGGGATCGCCCGGCTTTCCCAATCTTGGGTACCGCACGCGCATCGTCGACGAGCACGGCGTCGAGGTGCCGGCCGGGCGCAAGGGCGTGCTGGTGATCGAGCCGCCGTTGCCGCCGGGCTGCATGACCACGGTGTGGAACGACGACGCGCGCTTCCTGCGCAGCTACTTCAGCCATTTCGATACGCTGCTGTACAGCTCGCTGGATTGGGCGATCCGCGACGAGGACGGCTATACCTTCATCCTCGGTCGCACCGACGACGTGATCAACGTGGCCGGACATCGCCTGGGCACGCGCGAGATCGAGGAAGCCATCGCCGGCCATGCCGACGTGGCCGAGGTCGCGGTGATCGGCATGCACGACGAATTGAAGGGGCAGGTGCCGGTGGTGTTCGCGACGCTGAAGCAGGTCGCGCCGGATGCGGCGGCAGTGATCGAGGAACTGCGCCAGTGCGTGGTGGAGCGTCTTGGCGCGGTGGCCCGGCCGGCGCAGGTGTATCTGGTGCAGGCCTTGCCGAAGACGCGGTCGGGCAAATTGTTGCGGCGCTCGCTGCAAGCGCTGGCCGAGCAGCGCGATCCGGGCGATCTGTCGACGCTGGACGATCCCGGCGCGCTGGAGGAAATCCGCCGCGCCTTGCGCGGCTGACGTGCGACCGGCGACGCCGGCGCAGCCGCGCCGGCGTTCGCATCATCGCTTAGCTCAGGCCTTCGGCTTGCAACGCCGCCTGCACCTGCGGATCGGCGGACATGCGTTCGAAATGCAGCTGCAGATTGGGACCGAGCGCGATCTGCTGCGCGCGCGCCCAGCGCAGGGTGACGAACAGGTAGGCATCGGCGATGGAACGGCGCGCGCCGCCCAGCCAGGTCTGCTGTTCCAGCGCAGCTTCCACGCGCGCGTACAGCGTGCGCACGCGTTCGCGTGCATGTTCCTGGGTGCGGGCGATCACCGCGGCATCGTCGAGATAGCGGGTGCTGCCGAACAGCGGATGAAACGCCGGGTGCAGATCGGCGTTGAGGAAGGCCAGCCAGCGCTGCACTTCGGCACGGCTGCGCGGGCTGCCGTCGCCGGCCAGGTGCGCGTCGGGCGCGAGATCGGCGATGTAGTTGAGGATCGCCGAGTTCTGGGTGAGCACCCAGTCGTCCATCTGCAGCGCAGGCACCGCGCCGGCCGGATTGATCGCCAGGTACGCCGGCGCCTTCATCGCCGCGGCATCCAGCAGCTTCAGTTCGAACGGCAATCCGGCCCAGCGCAGCGCGATGTGATCGGCCAGCGAACAGGCGCCGGGCTTGGAATACAGTTTCATGGCAGGCGGCTCCGCATCGGTCAGGACGGCAGAGCGTACCTGCTGTGCGGGGCGCTTGGCGATGAAGACGCGCCATGCGTGGCGCGCGCGCCTGCGTCAGGGCATCCTGTGTGGCGAACGATCAGGACGCGTTGCGCGGGCGCAGCTTCTGCACGCGATAGAACGTGTGGTCGCCGATGGTCGCGACCTGATAGGCATTGCGCCAACTCGGGCTGGCGATGGCATGCGCGGCGAAGTGGCTGGCGCCCGGCACGATCTCCTTGCGCTGGCCCTGCGGCAGCGCCCAGTTGCGCTCGGCGGCGAAGGCGACCTTGACCGCATCGGCCCAGGCGTCGTCGTTCTTCAGTTCGGTGCCCGGCTTCACCAGGCCTGGCGCGAACTGTTTGCGTGCGGTGACCACCTGGCACATCGAATCGCCCCAGAGGCCACTGTCCAGGCGACGCAGCGCCACTTCGGCGACGGCTTGTTGTCCGCGCAGCGTCTGGTCGCGCGCTTCCAGGTACACGGTGGTGCTGAGGCAAAGCGAATCGGCAGCGGGTTGCGGCAACAATTGCGAGAGCCAGAGAATCCAGGCCAGTTTCATCGTACTCCTTGCTCCGTATGGGCCGTTGTCGTGGCGCTGCGCCGGGATGGCGCGGCAAGCGATGCGGCTTGGCGTCATGGGGAGGCGGCCTGTCACGGGCCGCCCGGATGCCGGCAATCTGAAGTCCGGCGGATCCGCCAAGATGGGCGGATCGAGAAGAGGCGCGAACGATAGGGGCCGGTTCCCGAATCGCAACTGAATCCCGAGTGTTGACAGGGTTCACATCTCGCTGTGTCGAGATGCCGTCGTGCCTGGCCGCACGACGGCATTGTGCAGCGCCGCACTGCGGCGCATGAGGCTCAGGGAAACTGCTTGCGCTGCATCAGCATGGCGTACACCTTCACCACCGGATCGGCGTGTCCGCTCAGTTGCGCCAGGCGTTGATCGCGATCCGGCCAACGCTGCGCCTGATCGGCGAGCACGCGCAGATCGCCGAACCAGATGTCGTGATCGCGTGCGTAATACGGGCCGCTCAGCAGCGTGGCGAGCAGGTTCATGCCGCGGTCGCGCGCCGCGCCCGCCGGCGCGTACTCGAGATAGCGCAACAGTTCGCGCAGGCGCGCGCGCTGCACGCGGCCGCTATCGTCGCTGGCTGCGGTCTGCTGCAGCACGCCGTGGTCGAGTTGGTCGAGGAACTCGATCGATGCTTTTTCCGTCGCCGCATCGCCTGCACCAGCAGCCGCATCCAGCAACTGCGTGCGGATGTTGTAGCCGGCCTGGCGGATCAGCGAGATCGCATCGGAGTCGATCGACTGCGCGGGGAGCTGCGGTGCCGGCACGATGCGCTCGGCCGGCAGCTCGGCGACGAAGCGCTGTTCCAGCAGCCAGTGGTTGCCGAGCACGCTGGAAGGGCAGCGCGTCTGCGCAAGATGCGCGGCGACGTAGCCGCGGTAGGCGGCGTGCAGGCGCTCGCGCAGGGCGCTGTCGGACATTTGTTGCAGCACCAGCGGCATGTCGCCGGCCACGCTGAGTTCGGTGGCGGTGAAACCGGCGTCGTCGCCGCGGATGCGTTCGAACATGCGCACCAGGCTGTCGGCGAGCTGTGCCTGTCCCGCGCTGTCCAGCGGCGCCGCGGCGAGCGCCATCTTCAGCGCCGGGGCGGTGTCGGTTTCGTGTTGCGCCGCGTCCAGGCGTGCGGCGATTGCGCTGGCGCGCGCTGCCGGTGACGCCGGCTGCAATGCGCTGGCCAACGCATAGGTCGGGCTGGGGTCGTCGAGATAGTCCGCATCGCAACTGCCGGCGTGCGGCGTCGGCAGTGCGGCGAACACCGTCTGCGCCTGCGCCGGTGTGGCGCGCTGTGCGGCGCGTGTCTGCAGCGTCAGCCGATCCAGACCAGCGGTGCGCGGTGAGCGCAGTTCGTCGTCGTGCTCTTCGTCGATGCTGCCGACGCGGGCCAGGCCAGGCAGGCGCCGTTGCGCGCGCTCGGCCAGTGCCACAGCCTGTTGGGTCAGCCGCTGCGCGGCAGCGGCCCGGTTGCCGTCGGCTGGAAGATCGGCGGATGCAGCCAAGCGCAGCAGCACATCGGCCTGGAAGTCGGCAGGCAGCGCCTGCGCCGCGGCCAGCACCGCACTCGCAGGTGGCCCGGGCACGGCGCTACCGTTCATCGAATCGGCGCCAGTGGACGGCGGCGTCTGCGCACTGGCCGGGCCGGCAGGCGGGTGTGTTGCGAGGGAAGCCGGCGCTGCGGGTTGCGCGCCGTGGGCGGTGGCCGCGCGTTGCAGCAGCGGCACGCACGCGCCGGCGACCAGCAGCGCGAGAAGCAGATGGCGGGGACGTGGGGCGGAACGCATGGGAACTCCTGAAGGCGGGCGACGGACTGCACGGCGCATGGGCGCCGTGCAGGACCGGGGAGCGCACTCCCCGGGCGACCATCCAGTGGTCAGTTGTAGCGCGCGGTGTTGCGCGGCACGTTGGCGCGAATCACCCCGAGCGGATCGTCGGTGATGATGCTGGTGAAGCCGGCAGTGACCTGTGCGCGGAAGTCCGGACGGTCGTCGGCGGTCTCGTTGCCGAAGTACTTGGTACGGGTCAGGTAATCGTCGAGCGAGGCACAGCAGGTGCCATTGCTGCGCACGTAGTGCTGGCCGTCATGACTGCTGAGGCGGTACTCGGGCACCGGCGAGAACGCGCCGATCGCGCGTTTCTGCGCCTGGTTCTCGGCCAGCAGTTCGGCGGTCGGGTCGCCGCGGCGGGGCTGCTTGTTGCCGATTTCCAGCCAGGCGAAGCCGTTTTGGCGACGCGCCTCGTTGATCCAGGCGTTGACCCGGCACGCCGGCGTGTCGCCGCGCCCCGAGCCGCACTCGCCGACGTAGCCGCCGTCGGCCAGCCTGTCCATGTCGCCGGCGTAGATGGTCGGCGCGAATGGCACACCCTTGGTGAAGCGGGTGATCTCGCTGGGCGTCTTCGGCAGCAGCGAGGCGCTGAATTTCAGCACCACCTGGTTCTCCATGCGGAACGCATGGACCTGGTCGGCCGCGCGCGAGACTGCATCCAGGTTCTTCAGATCAAGCACCACTACCATGTGGTTGGCGTAGGTCACCACGGTGTTCAGCGCCTTGGCCAGCGAGGTCGGATTGTCGTTGGTCTTGGCGAAGTTCTTGTCGCGCAGGAACGAGTTGACCAGATCATGACTGGTCAGGGTGCTGATGTCCGGATTCCAGCCCTTCGGATTGGTTGCCGGCTGGAAGATATAGAAGCCGGGCTCGTGATACACCACGCGACCGGCGTTCTGGTCGTGGAACAGCCAAAGGATGCCGTCGGAGGCTTGCTTGACATCGAGTTCGATCGCTTCGATGTTGTTGTTGTAAGTGCTGAGGATCGAGCAGGTGGAGTTTTCCGCGCAGCCGTTGCCGACCAGCCCGCGATGCGAGATCACCACGACATCGGCGTGATTCCCCTGGTAGGGATTCTTCATCACGTTGAGGATATGTTGCGGGTTCCAGTTGCTGGCGGCCGACGCCATGCCGGACAGCGTGGCCAGCGACGCGCAGGCCAGCGCCAGGGCGAGAACCTTGGCGGGTTTCTTGGGCAGTTTCATGTGCTCTCTTCCGTTCGGGGTTGATGGAATGAAGTGAAGCAGCGCAGCGCGCGGCAACCGCCGCGCCCATGGGCGCGGTTGTCTGCAGCGCAATGCTCGAAGCGACGGGGATCGTCCTGGCGTTGCATGCCACCCGTCTGAAACTGGACTCCCGGCGACACCGCGCGTGGGCCACCGCGCGGTGTCGCCGGGATTTGGACCGAGGCCCGCTACCGGGGCGTGTCCGTGCCGTGCAGGTAGCGTTGCAATGCCAACGGCTCGTCGGTTTGGATCATGCTGACGCCATGCTTGCGCAGCCCGCCCCAGACCGCGGCCGGATCGCGCAGCGCGCGCTGGTCGGTGTAGTGCGCGGACAGCCGCATCGGTCTGCCGCTGGCGATGTCGTTGGTCATGGTGTTGACGAACAGGCGCACGTGCGGCGCCAGTTCGCGCTGCGCGATGTCCAGCACCACCGGGTCGTCGAACATCAGCTGCACCACCGCCGGCTGCAAGCTGGCGGCGCGGCGCAGGGCCTGCTCGGGCGGCAGCGTCGACGCGCGCTGCAGGTACAGCGCCTGCACCGCGATGTCGGCCTTGCGCGCGCGCTGCAGCGCCGCGTCGGGCACGTCCAGCGGCACGTTGAGCAGCACGTCGCGTTGCGCGCCGGCCGCGTCCACCGCGTCGATCACCTGGTCCAGCGCCGCGGCCTTGACGTCCAGGTTCACCAGCACCTTGCCGCGCGCCACGGCCAGCGCCTGCGCCAGCGTCGGCGGATGCCGCGCGGTGAGCGTGCTGTCGCGGCCGCCACCCCGGCTGCGCACGCGCAAGGCGGCGATCTGCGCCGCGTCCAGATCGGCCACCGCGCCGTGCCCGTCGGTGGTGCGGTCCACCGTCTCGTCGTGCATCAGCACCAGCGCGCCGTCGCGGGTGGTACGCACGTCGATCTCGACCATGTCCACGCCGCGCGCGATGCACGCGGCGATGCCGTCCAGGGTGTTCTCCGAGGCGAACGTCCAGCAGGCGCGGTGCGACACCACCAGCGCCGGCCCATGCGGGTCGCGCAGCCGGTCGGGCAGGCTCGGCGTTGCCGCCATGGCCAGGACCGGCATCGACAGCACGGCGCTCATCAGCAGTCTCCGGCAGCGCATGCTCACCATCTCCAGGTCAGCGACGCGTTGTAGTTGCGGCCGAAGATCGGCCGCGCGTAGATCGCGTCGGCGGTGCCCTGGCCGGACAGCGTGTCCACGCGCGCATTGCCTTCGGTCAGGCCGAGCGCGTTGCCGACGTTGGCGGCGTGCAGCTGCAGCTCCAGGTGCTCGCTCAACCGCGCGAACAGGCCCAGGTCGTAGGTGGTGTAGGCGGGCAGGGCGGTGGCGTTGGTGTAGTCCACATAGCGCTGGCCCATGCGATAGGCGGTGGCCGACAGTTCCAGCGGCCGACCGTCGATGTCGAAGTACAGGGTCGGGCTGAGCGAGGCCATGAACTTGGGAATGCGCGAGATCTGCTTGCCGTCCAGGTCGCCGTAGCTGAGGCCGGTGGTCGCGTTGCTCAGGCCGCGTGTCTGCGGATCCTGCAGCGTCGCCGAGCCGGTGATGCCGAACAGCGGCGACGGCCGCCAGGTGAACTCCGATTCCAGGCCCAGCGTGCGGGTCTTGCCGACCAGCGCCAGGCTCTGCACCGCACCGCTGCCGTCGAGCACGATGGCGCTGATCGACAGATCGTTGAAGCGGCTCCAGAAGCCGACCGTGGAGAACGAGAAGGTGTCGCCGAAGCTGCCGCGCAGGCCGGCCTCGGCCTGGTCGATGTCGGTGACGTCCGCGTTCTGGGTCTGGTAGACGTTCTGCAGCCGCGGCAGGCGCTGCGACTGGGTGTAGCGGGCGAAGGTCTGCAACTGCGAGGTCAGCGCGAACTCGGCACCGAGCGTCCACTGCGTGGCGTGGCGATGATCGGTGCGCGGACTGAACGCACCGCTGAGCCCGCCGACGTTGTCGTCGGCGAGCGTGGTCGGATCGCCGAGATTGCGCGTGGTGTTGGCGTAGACGCCGCCGCTGGCGTTGTAGCGGGTGTAGCGCACGCCGGCATCCAGGCCGAGGCGGCCGAAGCGCACCGAATCCCACAGGTACGGCGACAGGTAGGTGCCGTTGGCGAAGCCGCTGGTGACGCCATTGCCGTAGCGCACGAAGCCGTTCTGGGTGACCGAACCGACCACGTTGCCGGCGGCGTCGTAGGCCAGCACGTCCAGGCGCTGCGCGTTGTTCTGCAGCGTGGTCAGCACGGTGTTCTGCAACCGGTCCTGGCGGTATTCGAAGTGCTGCACGTTGAGGCCGGCGGTGAGCGTGTGCTGGCCCAGCGCGGTGTCGTCGAACGCCTTGCTCAGGCGCAGGTCGTCGGACAGCGTGCGCAGATGCGTGCGCGCATTCCACAGGCCGCTCTCCAGCACCAGGCCGTCGGCCGCGGCTGGATCGTAGGCGGCGCCGTTGCGGCTGGCGACGTAGCCGACCCGCGCCACCCGCGTGCCGAAGCCGCTGCGCGCACGGCCGAGTTGCGTGTTGAGGTAGGTGCCGGCGTCGTAGGGTGCGGCGCCGGAGAACAGCGCGGTGTAGTCCACCTCCGCATCGACGAAGCGCATGCGGTTGTTGAGGGTCAGGCCGTCGCCCAGATCCCACTCCAGGTGCGTGCCGAGTTGCTTGACCTTGCTGTGGATGCCGTCGGCCAGGTCGAGGTTGCGCGCCAGCGTGCCGTTGCCGTCGAAGCTCAGCGCGGTGGTGTGGCGCAGGTCGTTGGACAGCAGGGTGCCGTCCAGCGGATCGATCAGCGCCGACAGCGATTGCGACGGGTTGCGCGGGTCGGCCAGCGGGATCGGGTTATAGAAGGCGGTGCGGTCGTTCAAATACTTGGCGTCGACGTCGAGCACCGCATCGCCCATCAGGAAGGTCAGGTTGCCGCGCAACTGGCCGCCCTGGTCGGCGGTGTAGCCGGTGCGGCGCAGGCCGTCGTCGCTGCGGTGGTAGCCGCCGATGCTGTACAGCACGTTCTCGCTGAGCGGGCCGGCGCTGTAGGCGTCCTCGCGGCGCAGGCCGTCGCTGCCGACGCTCATGCGCACCGCGCCTTCGGGCGTGGCGGTGCCGTGGCGGGTGATGGCATTGACCGTGCCGCCCGGCGCGTTGGTCGCGAACAGCGGCGAGGTGCCGCCGCGCACCACCTCCAGGCGCTCGGTCATCATGTCCAGCGCGAACAGGGTGTCGACGTTGAAGAAGCTTTCCTGCGGCTCGTCGAACAGGGTCAGGCCGTCTTCCTGGTACTGCACGTAGTACCAGCCGCCGGCCGGCAGGCCGCGCACGTAGAGGTTCTGGCCGCCGCCCTGGCCGCCGGAGGGTTCGGCGGAGAAGCCGGGGACCGCCCGCAGCATGTCCACGCTGCTGCTCGGGGTGCTGCGCTCCAGGCGTTCCTTGGACACCACGCTGATCGCGAAGGGGGCGTCCTTCTGCGACTGGCCCTGCGGCGTGCCGGTGACCACGATCTGGTCCAGCGTGGTGGTGGCGTCTGCCGGGGGTGCTGGCGCGTCCTCGGCATGGACGGTCGCGGCGCTGCCTAGGATGGACGCGAGCGCCAGTGCCAGCAGGCTCGGGTGCGGATGAACGGTACGCATGAAGACCCCCAGTAAAAGAATGTGTTGTTAATACTATTTGTTATGTATGAAACTTAGATGTCCATGTGCTAGGTTGTTGCGGTTCGTGCATCCATCACGCTTTGCGCCCGCCTATGCCGCATCCCGATTTCCCGCCGCGCGTCAGTGCCGGCGGCCGCCAATTGCTCGACCGTGTGTTCAAGACCGGGGTGCAGACCCAGGCGGCGCTGAGCCGCGACCTGGCTCTGTCGCAGCCCACCGTGGCGCGCCTGCTGCAGGGCTTCGTGCAGGACCGCATGGTCCAGCTCAGCGCCCGTGCCGCCGAGGGGCGCGGCAACCCCAGCGTCGATGTGCGGCTGGCGCCGGATTACGCCTACGCCTTCGGCATCGGCCTGATGGGCGACGTGGTGGCGCTGGCGCTGGTGGATTTCGCCGGCACCGTGCGCGGCCAGCGCCGCGTGGGCCTGGCCGACATGCGCCGCGCGCCGGTGCTGGCGCAATTGCAGCGATTCCGTGCGGAGTTGCTGGCCGAGACCGGCGTGGACCCGGCGCGGGTGGTCGGCATGGGCATGGCGATTTCGGCGTTCTTCACCGGGCAGGGCCGGCAGATGGCCGGGCCGCCGGCGCTGGAGGACTGGACCCAGGTGGACCTGGTGCCGATCCTGGAAGAAGCCCTGGGCTGCGCGGTCACCATCGAGAACGATGGCGCGGCGGCGGCGGTGGCCGAGAGTCTGTACGGGGTCGGCCGCGACTGCCGCGACTTCGTCTACCTGCACCTGACCAACGGCTTCGGCGGCGGCATCATCGCCGATGGCCGGCTGTTCCGCGGCCACCGCGGCAATGCCGGCGAGTTCGGCGGCATCTGGACCGTCGGCGGCATGGCCTATCCGAACCTGGACGCGCTGCTGTCGCTGGTGCGGGCCGCCGGCCAGGACTACGCCGGAGTCGAGCAGATGCTCGGCGCGATCGACGCGCACACGCCGGGCGTGGACGCCTGGCTGGACATGGCCGAGGCACCGTTCTCGCAGCTGTGCGCGTATCTGGCCTATGCGCTGGATCCGCAGGCGATCGTGATCGGCGGGCGCCTGCCGGCCGCGATCGGCGCACGCCTGATCGAGCGCATCCGCATCCCGCGCGCGCCCAACCGGCACGGCCTGGCGCCGCCGCTGCCGCAACTGTGCATCGCCCGCACCGTCGGCGACGCGGTGACCCTGGGCGCGGCGTTGATGCCGCTGCAGCGGGCGTTTTTCGCCTGAGACATGCAGCGGCGGGCGCAGTGCGTCGCGCCGCGGTGCAGGTGTTGCTGAGCAGACGCTAGCCCGCGTTGCAGCGCGGTGGCGTCGACTGTGCGCCGCTGTCTCAGCCGCTGCTCGCGTTCGCCGCCAGGCCGGCACCGATCGGATGCGATCGCCGGCGTCCCGTCAACAGCGCCAGCAGCAGGCATAGCGCCCCGCACAGCAGCGGGCCGGCCGCCATCGCCCAGCACAGCAGCAGGCAGTGCCCGTCGCGGTAGTCCAGCGCATCCAGCAGCACGCCGATCAGTACCACCCCGGCGGCCAGCGCGATCTGTGCGGCGGCGGTCAGCGCGGCGAAGCACAGCGCATGCTCGGCGACCGCCCGGGTCGCGGTGCACTGCGCATGCCAGGCCCACACCAGTTGCCCGCCGCTGCCGCCGATGGCGCCGATGCAGGCCGCTGCGGCCAGGCTCAGCAGCGGCTGCGCCGGCAACGCCAGCGCGAACAGCGGCGCGCACAGCAACAGGGCGCCGCCGAGCCAGGCCAGCCGTTGCGTCGGCGTGCGCTGTCGGCCCCAGCGCGCAGCCAGCGGCTGCACCAGGACCGTGCCGAGCGCATAGGCGATCAGGACCGCGCTGCCCCAGCCGGGTGAGAGCAGGCCGTAGGCGGCCACGTACGGGGCGAGCTTGGTGAACGCGGGCAGGGTCAGCGAGACCGCCGCGATCAGTGCCAGCGGCTGCCAGGGAATCGCGCGCCACGAGGGCGCTCGGTCGATCGCGATCACGGCGGTGG
Source organism: Xanthomonas sp. LMG 12461 (assembly GCF_009192935.1). Taxonomy (NCBI): domain Bacteria; kingdom Pseudomonadati; phylum Pseudomonadota; class Gammaproteobacteria; order Lysobacterales; family Lysobacteraceae; genus Xanthomonas; species Xanthomonas sp. LMG 12461. The sequence continues at coordinate 2,599 of NZ_NQYT01000031.1, read as the reverse complement.
CGTCGGCCGGTGTCGGGTGCGCATTAGCGGGATGGCGCAGCACCCGCTGCAACTGCCAGGCGCACAGCATCGCCACCGCCGCCAGCACCGCGCTGGCCTGCAGCGCCAGGCTTCCGCCATCGGTCCCGCGCGCCAGCACCGCACCGACCACGCTGCTGATCAGCAGCGCCGCCGCGCCGCTGCCGGCCAGGCGCAGCGCGCTGGCGCCGTCGTGGCCGCGCCAGGGCCACTGCGCCAGGCTCAGCAAGGTGTTCTGGGCCACGTCGCAGGCGGCGTAGGCCAGCCGGAACAGCAGGCTCACCGCCAGCACATAGCCCAGCCGCCATGGCGGCGGCAGCAAGGGTGCGGCGAATACCAGCAGCAGCGCCAGCGCCGCAGCGGCCAGGCCGTGCCATTGCAGGCGCCCGGCGCTGCGCACGTCGCGCAGGCGCCGGCGCAGGCCCCAGCCGGCGCCGAGGCCGATCGCGGCGCTGAGCAGCAGGCCCAGCGCCAGCACCAGCCCGGCCGTGATCGCGCGCAGACCGGCGTGTTCGGTCAGCGAGTAGATCAGCAGCAGTTCGCCGGCGTACCACAGCAGGCTCTTGCCGAAATGCGCGCCGACATACGCCGCCAGCGCCGTTTGCGGCAAGCGGGGCAGGGCTGGCAGGGCGGGCAGGGGCGAGGGGTGCGGCATGCCCAGGCTTATAGCCGCGCGATGCGACAGCACCAAGTCCGCTCCTTTGGCCGGCGGCCTCCCGGCTACCGGCTGACCACGCCTACAGTTGCGCCGCCAGCCGGCTGCCCTGGGCGATGGCGCGCTTGGCGTCCAGTTCGGCGGCGACATCGGCACCGCCGATCAGGTGAGCGTTGCGGCCGGCGGCCTGCAGCGCCGCCTGCAGGTCGCGCCGCGGTTCCTGGCCGGCGCAGACCACCACGGTGCCCACCGGCAACAGTTGCTCGGCGCCGTCCACCCGGATGCGCAGGCCGCTGTCGTCCACGCCCAGGTATTCGACGCCGCCTAGCATGGTCACGCCCTTGGCCTTGAGCGTGGCGCGATGGATCCAGCCGGTGGTCTTGCCCAGCCGCGCGCCGGGCCGGCCCGGGCTGCGCTGCAGCAGCCACACGCTGCGCGCCGGCGGCTCCGGGCGTGGCTTGCACAGCGCGCCACGGCCTTCGAATTGCGGGTCCACGCCCCATTCGGCCATCCAGCGCGCCGGGTCCAGCGCGGTCGACTCGCCGGCGTGCACCAGGAACTCGCCGACATCGAAGCCGATGCCGCCGGCGCCGATGATCGCGACCTTGTCCGCGGCCTGCACCCGGCCCTGCAGCACGTCAAGGTAGCTGACCACGCTGGGATGGTCGGCGCCGGGGAAGTCCACCGCGCGCGGCACGATACCGGTGGCCAGCACCACCTCGTCGAAGTCGGCCAGCAGTGCCGCATCGGCGGTGGTGTGCAGGCGCAGTTCCACGCCGGTGGCGTCGATCTGGTGGCGGAAGTAGCGCAGCGTCTCGTGGAATTCCTCCTTGCCGGGAATGCGCTTGGCCACGTTGAACTGGCCGCCGATCTCGCTGGCGCTGTCGAACAGGGTGACGCGGTGGCCGCGCTGTGCGGCCACGGTCGCGCAGGCCAGACCGGCCGGGCCGGCGCCGACCACGGCGATGCGCTTGGGCGCGCGGGTCGGCAGGTAGTTCAGTTCGGTCTCGGCGGCCGCGCGGGGATTGACCAGGCAACTGGCGGTCTTGTTCTCGAACACGTGGTCCAGGCAGGCCTGGTTGCAGGCGATGCAGGTGTTGATCGCCTGCGCCTGGCCGCGCTGCGCCTTGTTCGCCCATTCCGGGTCGGCCAGCAGCGGCCGCGCCAGCGACACCATGTCGGCGCCGCCGCCGGCGAGGATGCGCTCGGCCACGTCGGGCATGTTGATGCGGTTGGTGGCGATCAGCGGCAGCCGCACGTGCGGCTTGAGCTTGGCGGTCACTGCCGCGAACGCCGCGCGCGGCACCGAGGTGGCGATGGTCGGCACGCGTGCCTCGTGCCAGCCGATGCCGGAGTTGATGAGGGTCGCGCCGGCGGCCTCGATCGCCTGCGCCTGCAGCACGATCTCCTGCCAGTCGCTGCCGTCCTCGACCAGGTCCACCAGCGACAGCCGGTAGACGATGATGAAGTCCGGCCCGCAGGCGGCGCGGATGCGGCGCACGATCTCCACGGCGAAGCGCATGCGCTTGGCCGCGTCGCCGCCCCAGGCGTCGTTGCGGCGGTTGCTGCGCGGGGCGATGAACTCGTTGATCAGATAGCCTTCCGAGCCCATCACTTCGACGCCGTCGTAGCCGGCCTCGCGCGCCAGCTTGGCGGCATGGGCGTAGGCATCGATCTGGCGTTCGACGCCGCGCGCCGACAGCGCACGCGGGGTGAACGGATTGATCGGCGCCTTCAGTTTCGACGGCGCCACCGACAGGGGGTGGTAGGCGTAGCGCCCGGCGTGCAGCAGTTGCAGGCAGATCTTGGCGCCGTGCGCATGCACCGCGGCGGTGACCTGCCGGTGCGGGCGCACTTCCCACGGCCAGGACAGCTTGCCGCCGAACGGCTTCAGCCAGCCGACCACGTTCGGCGGCAAGCTGTCCT